>CAZLMD010000138.1:0-1512 GCA_964560535.1 uncultured Atribacterota bacterium | reverse complement strand
GGTGCGCTAGCCAAACTGCGCTACACCCCGAAACAAAAGTATTATATAGTATATAATATTATAAGTCAACAAAACGATAATTCTTTTTCTTAATTTTTTAGAGTATTTTTCTATTTGAAAAAATAGTCCGATCTACTCCGGCTGCCGGCTGAATATCTCAAATTTACTATTAAATACATCTACTCATCAATAATCCGGCTTTTTAAATGGTAATAATCAACTATTCTACTGATCATCTTTTCAAGGGCAATTGCCCTGTGGCTTATTTTATTCTTTACATCTTTTCCTAATTGGGAAAAAGTAAGATCATACCCATCAGGGATAAAGATTGGGTCATAACCAAAGCCATTCTTTCCCATTGGCTGTAAAGTTATCTTTCCTGAACAAATTCCTTCTGTGTTATATGATTTGCCTTCAGGTGTTACGAAACTCATAGCACAGACAAAATGTGCTCTTCGTTGTTTCTCTGTAGTATCTTTTAATTCTTTTAAGACTCTTTCAATTCTTTCCTGATCTGTTATGCCCCATCTTGAAGAATATACTCCAGGTTTTCCATCCAAAAAGTCAATTTTCAAGCCTGAATCATCTGCCAGTACAGGCAAATTTGTATAACGTAAAACGGTATTGGCTTTGATTGATGCGTTTTCCAAAAATGTTTTGCCATTCTCTTCTATTTCTGGTATTGCTGGATAGTCGTGTAAAGATTCTATTGTTAATATATAATCTTTTAATTTTTCCTTTATTTCTATTACTTTACCATTATTTGTAGTTGCCAGTACAAGTTTTAACACAATTCTCCAATTATTCCCTTTTCTATAGAAATAATCTGTTCCATACCTGTTTCAGCTAATTTAATCAATTTATTTAAATTAGTCATAGAAAAAGGGCGGTCTTCCGCAGTACCTTGTATTTCTACGACATCTCCTCTTTCAGTCATTACCATATTCATATCTACCTGTGCCTGACTATCTTCTTTAAAATCTAAATCTAATAACATTTCTCCATCTACAATGCCCACACTAACAGCACCTAAAAAACGTTTTACCGGTACTGAATCAATTTTTTTCTCAGCTCTTAAATATTGCAAAGCATCTATTAAAGCAATAAAAGCTCCAATAATAGAGGCAGATCTGGTTCCGCCATCTGCCTGCAAAACATCACAATCAATCCAGATCATTCGAGAGCCCAGTTTTTCAAGATCAGTTACTGCCCTTAATGAACGGCCTATTAAACGCTGTATCTCCTGTGTCCTTCCATCGATCTTTCCTTTTACTGAATCTCTCAAATTCCTTGTCTGATTTGCTCTTGGAATCATTGAATATTCAGCTGAAATCCAGCCCTGCTGTGTACCTCTTAAAAAAACAGGTACTTTCTCCTCAACACTTGCAGTACAAACAACTCTTGTGTCACCCATTTCAATCAATACAGATCCTTCGGAATACTTAATATAATTACGTACCATCTTTATTGGCCTGATCTCATCATATCTCCGGTTAAAAGCTCTCAGCATGA
>CAZLMD010000137.1:0-1643 GCA_964560535.1 uncultured Atribacterota bacterium | reverse complement strand
AATTTCATGCCCCAGCGCATAATTCCAACTTGGAAATCCTTGTTTTACTATATATTCTCTAGCAGCTCCATCTACTTCATATACTTTTGTTCCAGGCTTCATTGATTTGGCTGCTATTTTAATACCTTCTTGTATAGTATTTAAAGCTTTTATTATTTCAGTTGGAGCATTTTTTTCACCATCTTTTAGAATATAATAAACACGCTGAAGATCTGAACAGTACCCTGACTCGCGAACACCAAAATCGACTGTAATTACATCACCCTTTTTTGCCTTTATCTCTGTTGGAGCATTGTGACCTACTACAGAAGTGGGTCCAACCATAACACCCGGACACTGAGATGGTTCCCATGCGGGGTCTACCCCATAGCGAGACATTGCCTTTTGAAAAAAAAGAAATATTTCTTTTTCAGTTACTCCCAACCGTATAAATTGCCTGGCTTCCTGATAAATTTTTTGAGTGGTATTTATGGCTTTTTTAATATTGTCTATCTCGGATTTTAACTTACATCCTCTTAATTTAAAAATGACATCTTCTGCTGATACAATCTCTACTTTATTCTTAAGCGAATTGATGATTTTACTGATCCTTAGAAATAAACCGTGTGAAATTCCATCAGCAGATACATCAAAATCAGAATAATTCAGCGCGATTACTGCTGGTTTAAACTTACTAACTATTTTAAATAGCTCCTTGTCAAAAAGAGTATCATACCCAATTACTCTATCATATAGATTGATTTGTTTTACCCCTTCTTCATCATTATGGCCTACTAAAGCTATCACATCCCCTGATTTTGTAATAATAACAGCCATTAAGGCACTAAAATCGATTTTAGAAATAAAAGGTAATACCGGATCTTTGTTCATTCCGGTTTCTCTCCCAGAAGTAATCCACATATCGATATTTAGCTCATTTAAAATAGATACTGCTTGTTTTATTTTTTCTTTTTGTAGCATTCTGTTAATACTTCTCTTTTACTCCTGTTTTTCTAATATTTATTCCCTATTTTTATTTTTTATGAAACAATTAAACCACTCTGCGATCCTATTGAGCCTGTCTATCCTGTAAGGCGGATAGCCAGTGCGGGATAGACCATGATAGGAATCAGGGTAAACTACCATTTCTGTGGTGCGATTTCTAAATTTTAAATTTGTATACATTTGCTCAGCCTGTTCTAAGGGGCAACGTAAATCATTTTCACTGTGAATTATTAATAGAGGTGTTTGTACTTTATCTATATAAGTGATTGGTGACCGCTCATAGAGAGAGTCCATGCTATCAAGCGTCACCTTCTGTTCTAAGAAAGCGGTAAACATCCCATCATCACTAACACCAGCATGGGTAAATAGATTAGAGATACTTCTTTGAGTAACTGCTGCTTTGAAACGGGAAGTTTGGGTAATAATCCAATTAGTCATATACCCCCCATAACTTCCTCCGGTTACTCCTATATTGTTTTTATCAACATACTTAATATTTTCTAGATAATCAGTAATCTCCATAAGGTCCTTAAAATCTATGCCACCATAGTCTCCACGATTAGCATCGGCAAACTTTTGCCCATAACCCATACTGCCAGAAGGATTGGTATAAAAAATTACATACCCAGCTGCCGCTAAAAATTGAAATTCAAAAAAGA
>CAZLMD010000136.1:0-1667 GCA_964560535.1 uncultured Atribacterota bacterium | reverse complement strand
AAAAAAAGCCGATTATGCTATTTTGCCTATCGAGAATTCTCAGACAGGAAGTATTGATAATGTACATGATATTTTATTAGAAGAAGATCTATTTGCTGTTGGCGAGGTAGTTTCAAAAATTGAACATTGCCTGATTGTACATCATGGAACAGAGACAAAACAGATAAAAAAAATTTATTCACACCCCCAGGCTCTGGCGCAATGTGAAAAATATTTATTAAAAAATTTTTCTCATTGTCAAATCATACCTGTTTACAATACGGCAGGTAGTGTAAAACAGGTTAAGGAAGAAAAAGATTTTCATGCTGCCGGCATTGCCAGTAAAAGAGCCGCAGATTTTTACGAAATGCAGATTATTGACAGGGGAATTGAAGACAATCCATTCAATTATACTCGTTTTCTTATTTTTTCTCCCCAAATAACCCATTCAGATTACAATAATAAGACTTCAATTATTTTTGCTGTGGCAAATGTTCCCGGAGCTATATGCAGGTGTTTAGAGGAGTTTTCTGTAAGAGAGATTAATTTGACCAGATTAGGGTCCAGGCCCAGCAAGAGAAAACCGTGGGAATACATTTTTTTTATGGATTTTGAAAAAGGGCTGCACGAAAAGGTAACTGAGAAAATTCTAGCAAACATACGCAAACATGCCATTCTTTTCAAAGTTATCGGGACATATAAGGCTTATATAGGTCTATCTTATACCACTTTCCAATAATTTTTACCTCTCAAACCTCAGTTGCCCCTGCCCTATTATATTATCAAAATAATTTAAATCTTTTCGTTTAAGTATTTTGATTTGTTCTAAGTTATCAGCTATTAATTTAATTTTTTAATTCAATTTATCCTGGCACAATAATATTTTTCTTGACATATATAAATTTTTTCATATAATAATGAACGGAGGTTTATTATTATGCAAGTTCTAAAAGAAGAAGTAAGGCAAACCATTATTAGAGTGGCTTTAGACGAATTTGAAAAAAATGGTTTCCAGAAAACTACTATGCGTAATGTTGCCTCAAAAGCAAACTTGACCGTAGGGAATCTATACCGGTATTTTAAAAATAAAGACGACTTGTTTGATACAATTATTCAACCAGCTTTTCAAGAAATCTACCGCTTTGTTGGTGTATTTGCAACCTTCAAAGAGAACGAATTTCATGAAAATAGTAAAAAATACAGCTTTATTGAAGCCCTTGAAAAGGCTCTGATAAGGATATATGATTTACACCGTGCTGAACTGGTTATCCTCTTAACTGGCAGTAAAGGTTCCCATATGGCAAACGCTAGAAAAGAGATTATTGGCCTTATCACAGATAGGGTAAAAAAAGAGATACTTCCTAAAATGGAAAAAGATATTAAGTCATTTGACAGTTTTTTAGCAGAAGCTTTTTCTATCAGTTTTATTGAGGGCGCATCTCTGATTTTAAGCAGGTATAACGACAAAGAAAAGACTAAAGAATTGTTTATACAATTTACCCGCATCTATTTCAAATATTTTCTGAATGCGATAGATTAATTTTTTTTATTCATATAATGAACAAATGTTTATTATATGAATAACAATATGAATACCGATACTATCGGATAATAGATAACATATGAATAATGTATACATATAAGGAGTGCTAAATGATCAATAGATCAAACAAAAATAATGTTTTATC
>CAZLMD010000135.1:0-1680 GCA_964560535.1 uncultured Atribacterota bacterium | reverse complement strand
CTGAGGGGATTGAAAGTATAATGCTATTAGTTCTTTTGAAGATTTCTTTCGAGTATAAACTAATTAAAAAAAGTAAATATCTTTTGATTTAATACCACCCATCTACCCCAGCAAACAAGTTTATAAATATACTTGATTATTGTGCAAGTTTGACATATGATATTAGCATAAATATCAAATAGGAGGTGGTAGTATGTCAGTTCCTAATGAGCTTCAAGCTGTTTTAATACGAAATAGCGGTATTATTACTACCGCTCAAGCAAACGAAGTTGGTATCTCAAATGAACGGTTACGTTTACTCGTAAAATCAGGAGTTTTAGAGCGTGCCAGTTTTGGAATATATACTTTGCCTGATGAATTTGCTGATAAAATGTATATTGCTCAGCTCCGCCGTTCAAAGATAATTTATTCTCATGAAACTGCACTTTTTCTGCATGGCCTCACTGATCGCGACCCAATTAGTTATACTGTTACCGTACCAACCGGGTATAGTGCGACAAGATTGCGTAATGATGGCTTTACTGTATTTACAATAAAGCAAGAGCTGCATGAGATAGGCGTAACAAAAAAGATAACAATATTCGGGAATACGGTTAAGGTCTATAATATGGAACGTACAATTTGTGACTGTTTACGAAGCAGAAATCGGCTAGATATCTCTGTTATTACTGACGCAATAAAGCGTTATGTTCGGCATAAAGACAAGAACCTGAATAAACTAATGCAAATGGGAGAAATATTTAAAGTAACGAGACTACTAAGAAATTATATAGAGGTGCTTCTGTGAAAACATCCATCCAATTAAAAGCACTTATTCGGAATATTTCTAAAAAATCAAAAGTGGAAGCTGAAATTATTTTACGTAACTTCATGTTAGAGAGGTTTTTAGAGCGTATAGCCCTTTCAAAATATAGACATAATTTTATTCTGAAGGGAGGTATGCTTATTGCTGCAATCGTTGGAATCGATGCCCGCTCAACTATGGATATGGATGCAACCATAAAAGGTCAAACATTATCTGCAGATGAGATATCAATGATCATCGAAAATATCATTAAAATTGAGGTAGATGATGGCGTAGCATTTTCCTTTAATAATATCGAAGAAATCAGGGAAGAAGCAGGTTACCCTGGTTATCGTGTTTCAATAGGTGCTATTTTTGATAAAACGCGACAGATCCTTAAGGTTGATATAACAACTGGAGATTATGTTACGCCAGTAGAGGTTGAATATAGTTTTAAACTAATGTTCGAGGGCAGGACTATCAGTATCCTGGCATACAATCTTGAAACAATACTTGCCGAAAAATTTGAAACAATAATTACTCGAGGCGTAGCCAATACACGAATGAGGGACTTTTATGATATTTATATTCTTACTACTACACAGAAATTTAATAATGATATATTCAAGGAAGCTTTAAGGAAAACTGCTAAAAACAGGGATACTTTTGAGCAATTGTCAGATGGATTAATCGATACAATTGAAGCAATTAGAAAAGATGCTTTTATGACTGACCTTTGGCAGAGGTATCAAAAGAAATATTACTATGCTTCAGATATTTCATGGGAAATGGTAATTATTTCAATAGATAATTTGGCAAAAAAGCTTAACTGACCAATAAATATTTTATTATTACTCAATTTACTATATAAATATTATTTTTGTACCGAACTAAGT
>CAZLMD010000134.1:0-1696 GCA_964560535.1 uncultured Atribacterota bacterium | reverse complement strand
CTTTGTTATCATATGATAACAGTATATTCATGTCAAATATTTCAATTAGGAATAACAGGTTAATTTTCCAACTCAGTTTCTAATTAACAATCTAAATCAAAGATATATTTAGAACCACATTGTTTGAATTTCTCAAAATAACATGAATCTTTTTACATATGATGACATTTACTGGATAACTCAGGTTGTTTAAAGGAAAATATTTAACTTTAGAAGTAGAACTATTTTTAATAATTTGATAGAATTACTAAATCTAGCTGAAAATTGAAATATAAACATAATCGCACTTTTTAATAAGACAGTAAAACTTTTAACTTCAGAAATCGGGTAAAACCATAATGTCCTATTTGTCTACCGTCTTTTTAGCCATCGGCTTAGCCATGGATGCTTTTGCGGTATCTATTACCGGGGGAATGGTCTCTGGTACAATTAGCTTTATCTATGCTCTAAAGATTGCACTTTTTTTTACCGTTTTTCAGATGATAATGCCCTATATGGGTTGGTGGCTTGGGAGAAGTGCTATTATATATATTAAATCTTATGCTCACTGGGTCGCTTTTCTCATGCTATTTTTTATTGGGGCAAAAATGATCTATGAATCCTTCCAGAGCAAAGAGTATGGACAATCTATTAATTTCAATAGCATAATAGTCCTGTTTTTTTTAGCAATTGCTACCAGTATAGATGCCTTTATAAGTGGTATGTGTATCTCTTTTTTAGAAATAGGCATTCTAAAAATAATTATTGTCATAGGGGTAATTACCCTGTTGCTTTCTCTGGTTGGTGTAATAATAGGGAGAATATTGGGCTATATGTTGAAAAAGTATGCAGAGTTAACAGGCGGAATAATCTTAATTATATTAGGTTTTCAGTTATTATCAGGTTATATCAGAGGATGCCGTGTTTGAGATTAACAAAAAAAATAAATATTATCTTATTATCTTGGGTCTTACTTTATTTGTTATACTATTCTTTTGTGGTTGTTTTTTCTTCCCTTATGGATCGCTCTATATAACCAGTAACCCTTCAGGAGCACAAATCTTTATCGATGGAGTTGATACCGGAGAGACTACTCCTGCTCTTATACCTGATCTCTATCAGGGGACTTACGATATCTTATTGACTTTAGATAATCCTTTTCTGAATAAATCTGAATCGGTGATTATTGAGCAAGGGCAGATTGTTTCGGTGAACATAGATCTATTGCCTGAAACAAAATACCGGGCTTTATGTGTAGGGATAGATGTATATAAAAACCCGGCTATAGTGAATTTGCAGGCACCCCCTTTTGATGTAAGACGAATACACCAGATTTTTGAAAATGCACGATTTAATAATAGACAAACTGGTTTCTCTATTATTAACAGCTTGATAGGGGAACAGGCTACCCGTTCTAACATAGTAAATGCCATCAATTCTACATTTTCATTAGCAGGTGAGAATGATGTATCTTATTTTTATTTTTCAGGGCATGGTTGGAGCGAAAACGGTGTAAGCACGATTTTACCACATGATGCCAGATTCAGTGATGATTCTTTAGATATCTCTGCTGGAGAACTGGCTGATATTTTAGGAAAAATTCCGGGAAAAAAAGTAGTAATTATTGATTCCTGTTATTCCGGTGGATTTATTGGAAAGGGAATGATTACCAGGGGAGTAATAAATAATGAGGATTTACAGGTATTTAACAACAATA
>CAZLMD010000133.1:0-1748 GCA_964560535.1 uncultured Atribacterota bacterium | reverse complement strand
TAATTATTTTAAAGTAAATTATAGATTACTTCTTGTTTGTTGTCAAATAAAGTTGTATACCATCGGCTGCAGTGTAAAGGAAATAAGGATTTTTTAGTAAAGAACCAATCTTTCTAAATTAGAGAACTTTTTAATTAATTTTATATCGTTCAAGAATTATATAATTCCCAGAGACTTGCCGGCCTTATTAAAGATATGTAGAGCCTTTTCTATATCTTCTGTAGTATGAGTGGCAAGCACATGTGCCCTCAATCTATTAGTCCCTCTTGGAACAGCCGGAAATAGGATGGGACATATAAAAACACCCTCATCATTAACTTTTTTACACAATTGTAGTGTTTGATCCTCATCACCTACCATAATAGGTACTATTGCTGTTTCACTATAACCGGTATCATAACCCATCTCTTGTAATCCTTCTCTGAACTGTTTCACATTTTTTTGTAATTGATCTATTAATTCCGGTTCGTTTTCTATAACCTCAAGACAAGTCTTAGCAGCAATTACCGCAACAGGAGGAAGGCTGGCTGAAAAGATGAAAGGACGGGATGATAATTTAAGAAAACTGATTAAATCTTTATCACCAGCCAGATATCCACCAATTGCTGGAATAGTTTTACTTAAAGTTCCCATATATATATCTACTGAATTTTTCAAACCAAAATGTTCCTCAATTCCATGTCCGGTTTTACCAATAACACCTATTGAATGGGCTTCATCTACCAAAAGTTTTGCATTATATTTTTTAGCCAGGCGGGATATTTCCGGTAGATTAGCAATATCTCCATCCATACTATAAACCGCATCAATCACGATAAGCTTATTCTGGTAACCATCAGAATTGGCTAATATTTTTTCCAGGCTCTCCATATCGTTATGCAAGAAACTACGGTGATTAGCCCCTGATAAGAGGCAGCCATCTATGATGCTGGCATGGACTAATTTATCCATAATTACTAAATCACCTCTTTGACAGAGAGTGGTAAGTGCGGCTAAGTTAGTGATGTAGCCACTGCTATAAGTTACGGCATCTTCAGTCCTTTTAAACTGGGCGATCTTTTTTTCCAAATCTTCATGAGCTCTGGTAGTCCCTGCTAAAAACCGTACACCAGCGGCTCCAGTACCATATTCATCAATTGCTTTTTTTGCTGCTTCTTTTACTTTAGGATGTGATATTAACCCCAAATAATTGTATGATGCAAACATTAGCATTTCCCGTCCATCAATTAGAGTATGAGCTCCAGATAATCCTTCTATACTCTTCATGTAAAAAAATGCTTCATTCTCCTTCATTCTTTTTGCTCGCTCGTTTGTTGCATAGATTCTTTCTGTTAACGATATTGCCATTATTTTCCCCTCTTTTGATTTGAATATTTTAAAAAAGTCTGCTCTCAATATGCCGGGCTGTCTTATTGACCTTGTATTAGTTTAATTGTTCAATTCTAGGATTAAACCCTGAATTTTTTGCCAAATTAAGATAATCTTGTCCACTAAGTTCTTCAGGTTTCTTTCCTGAAATAGCTACTAAAGTAGCTTGAAATATATTTGTTCCAAAAGATCTCCCTCCAAATTGAGGGGTGGTGGTGATAAGATATTTTACTCCGCTATCTCTTAATTGCTGCACATTTTGCATGGTTACGGTATTGGTAATAACAATTTTTCCTTCCATTTTGGGTGGCATATATCGGCTTATGGCAAGATAATCGCCGGCAACAATATCAACCTCTTCAAAGAAATGACTGTATTTT
>CAZLMD010000132.1:0-1760 GCA_964560535.1 uncultured Atribacterota bacterium | reverse complement strand
CATTAATTGTTTTTATAGCTTTATTTAATCTCTTTTGAGGTGTTACAAAATGTTTAGCAGGGTATATGGTAATTTTTTCTTTACTCTGGATTTTATGTCCTGTTAGTGGGTTAATTTCGTTAATTGCTTCAATAGTATCACCAAAAAATTCGACACGGTAGGCATTTTCAAGGTATGCTGGAAAGATATCCATTATATCCCCCCTTATCCTGAAGTTACCTCTCTGAAATTCAATATCATTCCGTTCATATTGTATATCTATTAACTTTCTGGCAATCTCTTCTATTTCTAAATTGTTGTTCTTTTCCAATGTTAGAACCATCTGTGAAAAATCGGTCGGGGAACCAAGCCCGTAGATACAGGAAACACTTGAGACTATAACTACATCATTTCTTTCCAGCAACGAGGCAGTTGCCAGCAAACGTAGACGATCTATCTCATCATTTATAGAGGCATCTTTTTCAATATATGTATCTGTTCGAGGAATATATGCCTCTGGTTGATAATAATCATAGTAGCTAACAAAATATCCTACTGCATTATTGGGGAAAAACCTTCTAAACTCATTGCAGAGCTGTGCAGCCAGTGTTTTGTTATGAGATATGACTAAAGTAGGAATTTGTAGATGCTGAATAATATTTGCCATTGTAAATGTTTTTCCTGAACCGGTAACTCCAAGTAAAGTCTGAACATCTTTGCCTTCCCGAAACCCCTGATATATTTTACTTATAGCTTCTGGCTGATCTCCTTGAGGAGAGTAATCAGAAACAAGTTGAAATTTTTCTCTCATGTTATGAGCCATCCTCTTAATTATCTCTGTATCTTCTAATATCAAAGAACGATAAATTTTTTAACTTTTAAACAAATAATATTTATGGAATAATCCAATCAATAAATTATACCACAATATGCAACTCTATCTGGAAAATACCATAAAGAAGGGATAATGCAGATATTCTGTAACATCTATCTTATGCAGTTTACTGTCTAATTATTCGGTAGAGGTAGTGAGAACCGTTAATCCTGTTTGTAAAGAATTTTCTTTAATTTTCCCCATATCTGTTTTACCTGTATTTCAGTCTGTTCAATTGTATCACGGTTGTCAATCACATAATCTGCCCATTGAACCTTATCCTCAACAGGTATCTGGGATTCTATCCTGCTTATTGCTTCTTCTTCGGTTAAATTATTTCTTGTAAGAAGCCTTTTAATCTGTCTTTCTCTGTCAAGATATACTACTATTATCTTATCCATCATATCTTCAAGGTGTGCTTCAAATAACAGGGGCGCTTCAATAATGCAAATAAGTTCACCTGTACTATTATCTGTTTCCATCTTTATAATTTTCTGCTTGATAACAGAAATTATTTCTGGATGAGTTATCTGGTTTAATATTTCTAATTTTTCTTTATCAGAAAATACTATCTCTGCTAATTTTTTTCTATCAATTTCCTGATTTTCCAGTAATATTTCTTTACCAAAAAACTTCACAATAGAGTGCCAGGCTTTTTCGCCCGGACAAACAATTGTCCGTGCAACCTGATCTGCATCAATTATCTCTGCACCTAATTGTTTAAACATTATGGCAACAGTAGACTTGCCAGAAACGATGCCTCCTGTTAAACCTACGATCAACATTTTAAATAGATTAAGCCTCCCTTTATCTCAATCATCAGAATTATTTAACTATTTTTATACTGTGATATACTACAATTCTCCCCAGCGATGGCCATTGCTGAAATTAACCTTTAATGGTATAT
>CAZLMD010000131.1:0-1808 GCA_964560535.1 uncultured Atribacterota bacterium | reverse complement strand
TATCAGGGGTTATTTTAAAATAAACTTTGATAATTAGTCAATGTTTAAATATAATGTCTTTATATCGAATGAAGCTAATAGTAGGTGATTATTTCTGTAGTTAGCAAAAATAAATTTTTAAACACCTTTCAATAATTAGACAGTTTTTGTTTATTTTTGGATGAATAGAAATAAAAAAGGACAATACAATGTTAGAAACAAAAGAAGTTAAAAAAGAAAAAAATGAACTAAAAGATTTTATAAACTTTCCCTGGAAGATATATAATAACGACCCTTATTGGATTCCTCCCCTAAAAAGTGATTTGCTAGAAACATTTTTAGGCAAAGATGTAGGTAAAAAGATTAATTGTGGCCCACATGCTTTTTTTATGGCCTGGGACAAAGATGTTCCGGTTGGCAGGATCTTAGTTGGTATAAACGAAGAAAAAAATTTGAGGAATGGAAGTAATGTTGGTTACTTTGGATACCTAGAATTAATAAATTCCCATGAAGTCCTAAAGAGCCTTATTGAACAATCCTTCCGTTGGCTTAAAAAATACAATATCGACCACCTGATTGGACCTGTTTGCCCTGATGATGATGTAGAAGGCAGAGGACTGCTAATAAAAGGTTTTAATAGCAGTCCAGTATTAATGAATTCCTATAACCCACCATATTACCCGGCTCTTATGGAAGAATATGGTTTTATAAAAGATAAGGATTTCTATGCTTATTATTCAGATAAACTGGACAGTCTTAAGGAAAGAGTTGAGAGGATAGCAGATTTTGCCATGCAAAAGTTTAATTTCAGGATTGACAAGGTCGATATGAAATATTTAGAACGTGAAATCCAAGATGTAGCTGAGATAGTCGAAAAAATTATATCGTCTGGCAATGAAGCAGATAACGGATTTGAATATGCCAATCCTCCTACCTATGATTCTCTCTCATTGGAGATTAAAAAGTATCTTCCTTTTCTAGATCGTGATCTTTTTTATATAGCCCGTTCTGGCGATGATCCGATAGGGTTTGTTTTTGCCATTCCAGATTATAATGAGGTATTAAAAAAGATTAATGGACAGTTATACCCCTTTGGAATTTTTAAATACCTCTGGTATAAAAGAAAAATAAGAGGTATCAGAGGCTTTGCTCAATTTGTTGTCCCTAAATTTCAAAATAAAGCAGTCAATGCTGCAATCTTTAAACACATATTAGATGTTGCAAAAAGAAAACAATATGACTATATTGAAGGCTCCAGCATTTATGAAAATAATATTTCTTCACGGCGTATTTTTGAAAATGCCGGACTCTTCCCCTATAAAATATACCGGGTGTATCAGAAAAATAATAGTACAATATAATTGTTAAAATAAGTTTCTGATAATTTAAAAAATAGTATAATTCAGGTTAATCTTTTTTAAAGTTTACATATCTTAAAAAAAGAATTATAATTGTTTGGTATATGCTATATATTGAAAAAATTATTATAAAGATCGAGCAGGAGGAGCAGAATGTTGAAAAAACTAATCTACTTCATTATTTTTATATTAATACCTCTTTTATTAATAGGTTGTGGCTGAGGTTAAGATAATTCTTCTGCCAAGGTTTGGTAGATAGAGTAACTCAATTCAGGATAACCTTATCTAAAATTCAAAATAATCTTTTTTACCTTATCTTACAGCAATCAAGCTACTATAGTTATAGTTTAGTGCCAGTAATGCGTAAAAAAACTATGGAGTTTTGGGGGTCATTAGACATAATTCGAACGGCTTTGCGGAATACTCCTTCCTTTAATTGGCTGGTATCCAGGTATATCTCAGAAAGAATCT
>CAZLMD010000130.1:0-1837 GCA_964560535.1 uncultured Atribacterota bacterium | reverse complement strand
AGGAGCGAAGCGACTGCGGCAATCACATACTATGTTGCCCGCATCTTTGTATTTGCTTTTACCCAAAAAACTATGGACTATGTATTCTTATTTATTCTAGTATAAATGGATGAGATTGCCACGCCTTGCCCTTAACTAAAGTTAAGCGGCAGGATCGCAATGACAAAAGATGGGGAACCCATTCTCTACTATTATTCCAGCAAATACCAGAAACTATAAACTTTCATTTTTTACAAATGTTCCAATACTTCAACCAGGGAATCTAATTGGAGATAGTTATCAGAAATTGGTTTTTCTTCTTCAAATACCCAGGTAACTGCTGGAATCAGAATACAGTTTAATCCCAGCTGCAATCCTGGATTCAGGTCAGATCTTATACTGTTACCAATAATCCAGGTTTTTTCTTTTTTTAAATTATGTTTTTCCAAAATCTGCAAATATTCATCAGCTGTTTTATAGTTTAAAACATATATTGCTTCAAAATAGGCCTTCAAACCAGAACGCATTATTTTTTGATGCTGTATTTCCGGGTCTCCCAGTGTTGCAAGAATTAAAATATAACGATTTTTAAGATTGTTTAATACTAAATCTACCCCTTCGACCGGTTCAGGAGTTTGTTGAAAAACATTCCAACCTATATTGACAACTCTTTTTTCTGTTTCTGTATCAACCTTCTTTTGGAATTTGCGGCAATAATAATGATAAGTTTTTACCAGACTTAGAGGGTATCTTTCTTTGGAAAATCCCTGTTTTTTGACAAACCCTATATCAATTTCGTCTAATTTTTCTAACGCTTCTCCAGCTGGAAACCCTGATTCAGACATTAATTTGGAAAATTCAGACCTGGCATGATTGTATATCTTTGATGTTTTTATCAGGGTATCATCGAGATCAAAAATAATTGTACTTATCTATTCTTCCCCCTTATGCTTATAATGTAGATTTGTTAAAACTAGTTTTATTATAACCTGAATAGCTATAACGAGTAAAATTATTTTATACTTGATAAATATATGAATGTGGTATAATTTAAGGTAATATACTTTTGGTTAGAAAAAAGAATTTGAAAAGAGGACTTATATGGCAAATATGGCAAAAACGAAATCGGTTCTTAATAAGAAAAATGGGAAAAAGGTAAAATCAATGTGGCGCGAATTATTTGAAACTGTGATAAGTGCTGGAATTATAGCCTTTATTATTATCACCTTTATTGGACAGGTTACTGTGGTAAAAGGGGCTTCTATGGAAAATACTCTATTTAACCGTGAAAGGTTAATCTGCAACAAGATCGTCTATCGGTTATCTGAACCAAAGCATGGTGATATAATAATTTTTAAACCACCCATTGATCAAAATAATAACTATATAAAAAGAGTCATTGCCATTGAGGGTGACAAAGTCAAGATAGTTGATGGGGTTGTATATCTTAATGGGGAGAAAATAGAAGAGGACTATGTGACACACCATTCTCTTGAAACAATACCTGAAATAACAGTCAGGGAAAATTCTTTTTTTGTACTTGGCGATAATCGAGCAAACAGCAGTGATAGCCGTTTCTGGGGGTTTGTCCCTAGAAGGAATATAATAGGTAAAGCTTCTGTAATTTTTTGGCCTATTACACGGGCTCGTATGCCCTAAATGGATAAGAAATAAATAAAATATACTAAATACATAGGTAATTTGAAAGGAGGGTCTATGAAAAATATTAATAAGTGGATTTGTATTTTTCTTTTATTATTGCTTATTGCGCAATTTGGTTTCTCTATTACCTTAATAGCATCCGAGAAAGATCTTATAGCAGAGGCATTAAATTATTTGGAACAACAGAATTATAAGA
>CAZLMD010000129.1:0-1840 GCA_964560535.1 uncultured Atribacterota bacterium | reverse complement strand
GAATGTAGAAATAGTTATGATATAATAATTCAAACATGAATTATTTTTTTGCGCATATCAAAAGTTGAACATTAAATCTATAAATAATCAAAGAAAAATTAGGTAAAAGTAAAGCTAGAAGAGTCTGTTTAAATACGGTGTATGTGGTGTCAGTATATTAAAAAATTTAAAATATTGAAATTCATCAAATATCAAGGAAGGAGAAAAAGATATGAATTTAATCAAAATAGAAAAGATTGTGCATACAAATAAAAAAAGGCAAAATACTATTTTTTCATATATTATAGTCTCAACTCTGATACTTGCTATAGTACTGTTTCTGGCAATATCAGTAAATGCTCAAGAAGATATAAAAAGGAGTATTCAGATTATTAATCCCAGGCCTGATTTTGCTCTGTCATTAAGATTGGACAAAGGGGCTGGTGCTACATACTCCCCAGGTGAGAATATTCGAATCCATTTTCGTTCTACAAGGAATGCTTATGTTACAATATTTAGCTATGATAGTTATGGAAATATTACCCTTTTGTTCCCAAATCAACATCAAAAAAACCACCTTGTTGAAGCCAATAAACAGTATGAAATTGATGGAATTGTAGAGATTGGAACCAAATCAGGTGTCGGATATATCCAGGGATTTGCTACTTCTGAGCCTGTAATAATTACGAGAACATTGGAAAGATTAATAGAAAAAGAGTTGTTCCCGAAACTTGATGAAAGGATGGATAGGTTTACACAAAGGATAAAGGGAATTTTAACAGGACTTCCATCTCAGAGATGGGTAAGCAGTGATATACTTCACTATCAAGTTGTTGACCGAAGAGAAGAAATAGGGCAATTACACTTAGATTCATCACCAGAAGGTGCCGAAGTCTATTTAAATGATCGCTATGCTGGTAAGACACCGCTGGTAATGGATCAGATCCGGGCTGGTGAATATTTAGCCAGAGTGGAATTATCAGGATATCAGGTTTGGAACAGATCCATTCAAGTTAACGCTGGCAGGACTGCCTTTGTCCAGGCTAATCTGGTTAGCCTGCAGCGCTATGGCTCTATAGCTGTCCGGAGTAATGAAGATAAAGCTCAAATCTATCTGGATGGTCAGTATAAAGGTTTAACTGAAAAAAACAGAAGTGTTTTGTTAGAGCAGATTACCGAAGGCTTTCATGATATAAGGGTTAACTTGAGCGGATATTTAGATTGGTCACAAAGAATAGAGGTAAAACCCAATCAGCGAGTTCAGTTAACAGTCAATTTAGAACGAATAAAGCGAACTGCCAGTATTGAAATTATCTGTGATGTTGATAATGCAAGGATTTATTTAGATGAAAAATATCTGGGAAGCACATCTGCTAACAAAAATGTCAATATAGGCAATATAAGGGAAGGTGAATACGAACTACGGATTACAAAGGATGGCTATCAAGACTATATCACTACAGTCAGAATAGTTTCAGATCAAATATACCGTATTAATGTAACAATGCGACCAGTAAAAAGAGAAGGCTCAATTTCTATAAATTGTAACGAAGGTAATGCTAAAATATTTGTAAATGGCAAACAAATGACTACAACTTCCGCAAATCAAGCCAGGACAATAAGTGCACTTAGAGAGGGAAGCTACGAAATCACCTTGATTAAAGATGGTTATCGTACCTGGATTGATGAAATATGGGTCTACCCTGGAGAAACAACTACTATATATGCTAACTTATCAAAAATCACTTTTTGACATTTTTAAATACCATACATTAGGAAAGCTTATAAATATTTAGAAATATTTGCAATAATGGTAATCTAAGTAAATTAGATAATACAAACAAGGAGAAATAAAAAATGA
>CAZLMD010000128.1:0-1843 GCA_964560535.1 uncultured Atribacterota bacterium | reverse complement strand
AACTATTATTGAAGCAGAGATTGTTGAAGATTCTCATGGTGGGAATAAAAAAGACTGATTATAAAAAAATTTTTATAATGCTATTGACAAAAATTTTTATAATGCTATAATATTTCTGGTTTTGGAATTAAGAAATAAAAACCATTAAATATTCTTTTCATTTTTATACCTCCTTTCAAACTCGCTTTGTCTTTTAACAAAGCGAGTTTTTTTATTTCCCATTATTGTAGAAAACAATGGTATTGCCTCTTTGTTATTCTTTCTTTACAATTCAAAGACTTTCCTATAACATTAAATTGAAATATCTTACAAAAAAAGAGAAAAATTACGATGTTTATTATATTTTTTATTACTATTTTGATTTTGATAATGGGAATTTTAGAAAATTATTTTCATAATAAGAGGGTTAAAAGTATTCCTGTCAGGATACATGTGAATGGAACTCGTGGAAAATCGACTACAGTAAGATTGGTCGCATCAATTTTAAGAGAATCTGGTTATAAAGTTTTAGCTAAAACAACAGGAACCAGCCCTAAAATTATATTGGAAAATAGTGAAGAGGAATTAATAAAAAGAAGAGGTCCATCTAATATTATTGAACAAAAACGTTTTATTAAAAAAGCTTTTCAAAGAAAATGTAATGCTATTGTCGCAGAATGTATGGCTGTTCATCCAGAAACCCAATGGGTTAGTGAGCATAGATTGATTTATTCTACTATAGGTATAATTACCAATGTGAGAGAAGATCATCAAGATGTCTATGGACCAGATTTGCGAGATGCAGCGGATGCATTGAAATCAACTATTCCCGGCAATAGTATTCTGGTTACTGCCGAACAAAACTTTGTAACATTATTTAAAAAACAGGCAGAATCATTGAATACTAACCTCATTCTGGTTGAACCTGAGAAAGTCATTTTTCCAGAAAAAACAAATTTGGAGAACTTTTTTTTTAAAGATAATATTGCCATAGCTTTACAAGTTGGCAAGCTTCTAAATATTGATGAAGGTATCTGCTGGCAAGGCATATTCAAAGCCAGGTCTGATCCTGGTGCCCTTACAATTTACAAGCTAGAAAGAGAAACGAAATCGCTCTGGTTTATAAATGCTTTTGCAGCTAATGATCGTGAATCAATCTTATTGATAAGGGACAAAATAAATCATTTACTTCCAAAAGAAGCAATTAATTCTACAAACATTGCTATCCTCAATAACCGAGGTGATCGTATTACCAGAATTACTCAATTTGCCCAAATTTTAAGTAAAGAAATTATTGTAGATCATATATTCTTGATTGGGCAAAACAACTTACTGAGTTTCAATCTATTAAAAAAATCTGGCTATCCTTCAGAAAGAATAACAATGTTGAATGAAAAAGATGGTTTAGAACATAATATTGAACTAGTGTTTCAATTTACAAAGGAAACCGGATTAGTTTATGGATTGGGCAACACTCGTGGATTTGGTTTAAACTTAATGGACTATTTAAGAGAAGAGGGAGTAAAATTATGATATTTCAAGCCATTAGCATTGGCATTGTTATTGGTTTTTTGTTTTATGAATTAGTCGGAATTTCTCCAGGTGGAATCGTAGTACCAGGATATGTAGCTCTTTTTATTAACCAACCATTACGAATCATTGTTACAATTATTATAGCTATTATAACCTATTATATTGTACTTTTTTTATCCAACTATTTAATCTTGTACGGGAAAAGGCGTTTTTTGAGTATGATCCTTGTAAGCTTCATTGTAAAATGGTTTATTGAGAGTTTTCTATTCCAGTTACCTATTACAGGCATAGAAATACAGAGTATTGGTTATATAATACCAGGACTGTTAGC
>CAZLMD010000127.1:0-1898 GCA_964560535.1 uncultured Atribacterota bacterium | reverse complement strand
CTGCATCTTTTACGCTTTCGGAAAAAGCCATAAAGATCACCTCCTCTATATAGAATTATAACAAATTATAAAAAAATTGTAATCGTTTTTAGAGGGTTTTAGCATTCTTATGGCGAATATTGTAATATAGAGGTAAATGCTGAAGGATTATTTGGAAGCTTTGGTGCTTCGGTATTTGAAGCGGAATATAATGGGAAACAAGTCGATATTGTATATGAAATTGATATCTTATTTGAAAGCATAAAAAAAGTATTTTCACATCATAGATAAAAGCATTTTATACACAAACCTATACAATACCATAATTAATAGGTATAATTGTAATAATGAAAAGTGGACCGGAAAGAAGGAAGATCATGCCAAATAAGTTAGAATATAAATCAACAATAAAGTCAAAACCCTTCTTATATAAAGAAATGAAAAAAGCTGCAGAACTTATGAATCAAGGGTTTAAGGATTTTGAGATAAAAGATATGTCAAGAAATGATAATATTTTTCAGGTAAACACAGAAGCGCGAAAAAGCGAAATTGCGTCAATAGTGATACAAAGATTGAAGGCTATTGATGATTTTCTGGTTGAAAAAATAGTAAATGGTGAAATAGGAACGAGTAAGCAAATAGTTGTCTACTCTATCATGAAAACAGACAGGTTGTTTTTTGAATTCATGTATGAGGTTTTCAGAGAGAAGATACTTATGGGTGATTCTACATTGCAAGACAAGGATTTTGATATATTCTTCAGCAGAAAAAAAGAGCAAAGTAAAAAAGTAGCTTCATGGACCAATTATACCTTCTATAAATTAAAGCAGGTATATATACGCATCCTGTTTGAAGCCGGTTTTATAAAAGGCCGGAAAAGAGACAGAGTTATTGTCAAACCGATTATCGAAGAAGAATTAGTACAGCATCTTAAAAAAATTGGGGATGAAAAATACCTCAATTCACTGATGGGAGAGATGTAAGTGAAAACCATATACCAAAGGCTTGATGAAATTATTGAGCGGATTACGAAAGAATCTTTCAGAAAAAATACAGGACTTGGCAATGAAATAGGGTATTATATATTTGATTATGAATCTAAGTATGAAATGCTTGTTAGGGATCATGTGCGTTTTCTTAAGCAAAAAATTAATAACGGGGATTATGGTTTTAACATAAAGGAATTTGACCTATATGAAATAATGCTGGAACTTCTCGAGACTAAAGGATATCTTGAGAAAAACTTTACAAAGGAACAGGAAAAAGGCAGCGAATTTATATTCAATGCTACGAAAAAGACATTAAGACTTACGGAAAAAGGCGACCTTATTGTCAGGTATATAAGAGACAGGGTAGAGAAAGGTGATGTGGTATTTATAACCGGTGTAGGAAAGGTATGGCCAATTATCCGTTCACATACGGTGTTGAACAACCTTCATCAGGTTTTGGACGAAGTACCTGTAATTATGTTTTTCCCTGGCGTATATGATGGGCTTGAACTGGTGCTTTTTGAAGAAATTAAGGATGATAATTATTATAGGGCTTTTAAATTGGTGGATAGGTATTAGTATAAATTAGGCTCAAATATGAGGAGGTCTTAAAATGTTAATAAAAGATATGTTTAAAAAACCTATTGACAGAGATATTAAGGGTGTAATCAAGGTTGGTCAGGATGATGACAGTAATATACAGCAGGAACTAGAAGAATATGTTGTTACAAGGGAATTGGCAAAGCATTTTGACAACTTCTTTGAGGCATATAAAAAAGGAATAGTAAATACTACCGACAAAATGGGAGTTTGGATTTCAGGTTTCTTCGGAAGCGGTAAATCCCATTTTCTTAAAATACTTTCCTATCTTCTTGAGAACAGAGAAGTTGAAGGAAAAAAAGCAATTGAGTATTTCAAAGATAAAATTCA
>CAZLMD010000126.1:0-1981 GCA_964560535.1 uncultured Atribacterota bacterium | reverse complement strand
TCAGTTAGAAGAATTGTTTTGTCGAACAATACAGATTTTCTGTTGGCAGATACAGTCGGTTTTATAAGTAATTTGCCGCATGACCTGATTAAAGCATTTCGATCGACACTTGAAGAGGTGAAAATGGCAGATTTATTACTACACATCATTGATGTTTCAGACCCTGATTATGAAGAACAAATGAGAGTAACAGATAACACTTTACGAGAAATTGGTGCAGGGGATATTCCTGTTATCTATGTATTTAACAAAATTGATATAACTTCAGAATTTAAAGAAAAAATTATTAATAACAAAGTATTCATATCTGCCAGAAAAAAGATTGGGTTGGAATTATTAATAGATCTTATCCGAAAGGAACTCTTCAGTAAGCATATCGAGTGCTGTATGTTTATACCCTACAATCAGGGGAAAATATTGTCTTATTTAAACAGCAATGCCTATATAGAAAGACTTTCACATAAAAAAGATGGCACTCTTTTAAATTTAAAATGTCTGGAAAGTGATTATAAAAAATATCACAAATTTGTATGTGCAAAATAATCAATTAACAAGCATAACTGCCGACAAAATGGGTTTCATTCATTTCCACCTGTTCCCAGAAGTTATATTTAGATGGATTATTATAATAGGCGTTAAAGTAAAAAATATTTAAGTAAAAGGGAGGGGAAATAATAATATGATCGAGATTCCAGAAGCTATAACATTATCCAAGCAGTTGAATAAAAAGGTATATGGCAAGATTATTTCTAATGTTGTTGCAAACCATTCACCCCATAAGTTTGCCTTTTTCCAGGGGGATCCTTCAAAATACAATAAACTTCTTTCGGGGCAGGTGATAGGTGAGAGCAGGGGTTTTGGGTCAATGGTTGAGCTGTCTGCCGGAGATAGACGTATTGTTTTAAGTGAAGGTGCCAATATTCGTTATTATAATAGTTTTGATAAAATACCTTTAAAACACCAGCTTTTACTCACATTTAATGACAGAAGCGTATTGACAGTATCTATTCAAATGTATGGTGCTATACAAGCATTTATAGTGGGGAATAATGATAATAAATATTACTTAATTGCCAGAGAGAAACCTTCTCCTTTCGATAGTATTTTTGACATCGCCTATTTTAAAAGATTAAGAATTGAAGATACAGATATGCTTTCAATAAAGGCATTCTTGGCTACACAACAGCGTATTCCAGGTCTGGGTAATGGAGTATTGCAGGATATCCTCTTTAATACCGGTATTCACCCAAAGCGTAAAATGGAAACAATCGATGAGGAAAAGTATGTTGACCTGTTTTATTCAGTCAAAAACACCCTTTCCGAAATGACCAGATTGGGTGGGCGCAATACTGAGAAGGATTTGTTCGGAAAGGAAGGCGGGTATAAGACAATTTTAAGTAAAATTACAGCTGGAAAGCCATGTCCTAAATGTGGTGTTAATATTGAAAAATCATCATTTCTGGGTGGTGCAATATACTGGTGTCCGTCTTGCCAGCCTGATATTAAATAATATAAAGTAAGAGCCCTCGTTTTAGAATCCCATTATAACACCTCTTGCAATATTTTCAGCATGGTTAGTGACTCTTCCCAGATTCATGATAATTTCAAGATACATTGGTCCAGCTTCAGGTCTGCAGGTCCCTTCTTTTAATCGGTCATAATGGTTTTTCTTCAAATCTTCTTCCATCTTATCGCTCTCATCTTCAAGCTGTATTGCTTTTTGTGCTATGGTATGATCATTTTTGTCAAGAGCCTCCATAGAGCTGCTGAAGGCTTCTATAGCTTTTTGGAATAGCTGATTTAATTCGTTTTCAGCCTGATCAGAAAAAACTATGTTTTTCTGGGCTTTAAATTCAAATATTTCTATCAGGTTATTTGCATGATCAGCTACTCTCTCTATATCAGTAACACTGTGTATTAGAATAGCCAGTTTCTGTGAGTCTTCTTTAGAGAATGCTTGTGAGGAAATTCTGGTTAAATA
>CAZLMD010000125.1:0-2018 GCA_964560535.1 uncultured Atribacterota bacterium | reverse complement strand
GCTGTAATTAATAATAGAATAATTGGCTGATAGAAAAGATTGTTGTGGAAAAATATTAAAAGACTAATGGTAACAGCGAAAAAAGTAGAGATTAAAAATTCTTTTTTCCCCAAATAATTCGTAAACAATTTTGTTAAGGTATTTGATACAGATGCTGGCTTGCCTGAATAGGCAAGTAAAACCATAGACCATCTTCCGAGCACAGGAGCTAAAAGTAATGATATGCCTCTGGCAGGTTCAGTGAGACTGAACAACAGAAGGTATTTTAATAGTATGGTCAAAATTAAGACAATTGCTCCTTTTGCTCCTACTGAACCATCTTTCATGATACGAATAATGTCTTCTTTGTCTTCTCCACCGGAAAATCCATCTACCATATCAGCCAGCCCTTCCATATGAAGGCCTCCACTTAAGGCTAACCATATCGTAAGGATAAAGATTGACTCCAGATGAACAGGTAAGTCAATATATCTGAAAAACAGGTAAAAGGCATATAAAATCCCCCCGATGAGCAATCCTATCAGGGGGAAAAAGATGCTGGCTTTAGAAAAATCAGTATTAATATTCTCTTTATTCTCTATCTCTTTTTTAAAAAAAACTAAGGGTATCGGTAAGACAGTCAAAAAAGAGAGGGCTAACAAAAACCTTCGTATTATCCTGGCTACATTATTCATCTTTGCTTCCCTTTATTAAAAGAGGGATACCTGCCACCATTAAATATACCTGATCTGAATGGCTGGCAATACGTTGATTGGCTTTACCAAGCATGTCACGGTAAAAACGGCCGACGGAATTAGCCGGGACAAGACCTGAACCCACTTCATTAGATACTATAATAACAGTCGCCTGACTTTTTAAGGCTGCCTTGATGATAAGGTCAATTTTCTCATCTATCCTTAAGGAAAATTCTTGTCTGAATGATTCATCTTTAAAATCTGAAATGAGATTGGAAATAAGCAATGTCAGGCAATCAATAAGGATAACATCTGCTTTATGGCCAATCTCTCCAATAACTCTATCTATCTGTTCTGTCTCCTCAAATGTTTTCCAGTTCTTCGGCCTTCTATTACGGTGTTCCGCTATCCTCTCCCTCATCTCATCATCCAGGCCTTGTGCTGTTGCGATATATGCGATTCTTTCAGCCGACTTTTTAGCCAATGATTCGGCAAAAGAACTCTTACCACTTCTCACTCCGCCAGTAATCAGGACCAATTCTGGTTTGCTTTTTTTCATTCTTTAAATACCCGGGTAATTGTTTAATATTTTTACTTTACTGTTTTGTTATTGTAATAAAGAAATAATTTTGTAATATATGAGATGTTTTTAGCTTAGTCACCTTACCGGTATGCTTGTTATTATTTATCAGCTTTTAAATCATCAAAAGTAGCCATTTGATTTAGCAATTTAAACCCTGCTTCAATAAAATTCATACCAAATATGGCACCGGTTCCTTCACCCAGATGCATTTTCAGGTCAAAGATGGGGAGCATATCAAGTTGAGCAAGTGCAACAATATGGCCTTTTTCCCTGGAACAATGGCTGGTAAAAAGATAATCCCGTATCCCGGGATTTAGTTTGATTGCCAGCAAAGCACAGGCTCCAGAGATTAACCCATCCATAACTACGGGGATTCTTCTTTTAGCAGCAGCAAAGATACATCCTACCAGACCACCTATTTCGAATCCGCCTACTTTTGCTAATACATCTACTGGGTCATCAGAATAGGGGCGGTTTAAAGAGACAGCCTTCTTTATGACTGCAATTTTATGGCAGACATCCTCTGGAGATAGTCCGGCTCCACAATCTGCCACATCTTCAACTCTTACACCTGCTAACAGGCTAATTATGGCACTTGCTGCAGTAGTATTACCTATCCCCATTTCACCCAATCCTATCAAATCTATTTTCTGTCTGGAAAAAACATCCTCAAAGACTTCAAAACCAATTTCTATTGATCTTTCAGCCATCTCCCTGCTCATTGCCGATTCTTTAGCCATATTTTTAGTTCCTGGGGCAAT
>CAZLMD010000124.1:0-2165 GCA_964560535.1 uncultured Atribacterota bacterium | reverse complement strand
ATAACCAATCATGCATTTAAAAATGCTTTGACACCGATTTTAACGATTATATTGCCAATATTCACCAGAATAATTACCGGCAGCATTTTTGTAGAAACAATTTTTCGAATCCCGGGCATGGGTAAGTTTTTTATTGCCAGTATTTTGCAACGTGATTATCCTTTAATAATGACACTTATGCTTTTGGTAACAATTTTAGTTGGTTTTACCTATCTTATTATTGATATTTTATATACCATTCTAGATCCTCGTATTCGGTTATGGAATAAAGATGTTAAAGAATAATAAAAATATTATCAGTATCAGGAAAACATTGTATGAGACAGGTATTTAGTCATTTCAAAAAAAGTACACCAGGCCTTGTTGGATCTGGTATCCTGTTAGTATTAATTTTCCTTGCTGTATTTGCACCGTTAATTACCCCTGTGGGCTATGCAGAATTAAAATATCTGGATAAGATAAACAATCTACCCTCTGCTAGCAATTGGTTTGGGGTAGACTCTATGGGAAGAGATTATTTTACAAGAGTTATTTTCGGTACCCGGATATCTCTCTTTATTGGCTTTACCTCTGCCATTATCGCTTTAGTAGTAGGAGTTTTTTTAGGTGCTCTGGCAGGATATTTTAAGGGAATAACAGATTGGATAATTATGCGCCTGGTTGAGATATTCTCTGTAATTCCCACCCTTTTGATTGCCATATTCTTTGTTACTATTTCAGGAGGCGGGACAAAAAATATAATTTTTATTATTGGTATGGTAAGCTGGAGAAATATTTGTCGCTCGGTGAGAGGAGAAATAATATCTCTGAAGGAGAGGGAATTCGTTATTGCAGCCAGAGCGATAGGGGCAAAACCGATACGAATCATTTTTAAACACCTCTTGCCTAATGCAATTGCACCTATAATAGTGGGGCTGGTGTTGTGTAGTTCCCGTGCCATTATGTTGGAGGCTATGTTAAGTTTTTTAGGGGTTGGAGTTAACCCGCCTACTCCAAGCTGGGGACAGATGATAAGTGAGGGATTATATTATATTCAATTTTATTGGCATTTACCTTTGTTTCCTTCTATTTTCTTGGTTTTAACAGTTCTTTCCTTATCTTTTATTGGAGATGGTCTCAGGGATGCCCTTGATCCAAAATTAAGAGGCCAACGATAAATTGATACATTGACAAATCTAATCGATTTTTTTAAAAATATGCATTTGCTAAATAAGGAGTGAAGAATGAGTATTAAAAATAATTACAAAATAGTTATTACTTCGATCTTAACATTAATATTACTGAATGGAGCCTGCACTTTCTCTTTTGCTGGAGAGAAGAGATTGCCTCCGGATGCTGCGGATGAGCAAATATATTTTCAGCCGATTTCAGGTGAGTCAGGCACTTATATGGATTTAATGAAATCAGTCAATAATTGTGTATCAAGTGCTGTTGGAATTGTTAATGAATCATTATTTAGACTTGACAAAGAACTGAATGTAATTCCAATGGGTACAGAAAGTTGGGGATTGTCTGAAGATGGTTTAACATGGACCTTTAATTTGAGAAAAGAATTAAAGTGGTCTGATGGAGAGCTCGTTACTGCCCATGATTATGTTTTTGCACTTCAAAGGGCTGTAGAACAGGGATATGATTTTGGCTGGTATTGGAAATCTGCGGCAGGAATAAAGAATTGGGATGAAGTAGAAAGTGGTCTGTTAACAGTTGAAGAGTTGGGTATTAGAGCAATTGATGATTATACCCTTGAAATAAAGACAAATATTCCAAAACCTTATTTAAATATTGTGCTGACTAAACTATATCCTGTGCCCAGGCATGCTGTTTCCAAAAATGGAGATGAATATGCAGCGCAGGCTGAAACAATGGTAGGTAATGGGCCTTTTAAAGTAGATGAATGGGTAAAAGGGAGTCATATTATATTTACCCCAAATCCTAATTACAGAGGGATCTGGAAACCTTATTTAAAGAAAATTGTATTAAAATATGGAACTTATGATGCAGAAGCAGGTTTTTTCGCCTACCTTAATGATGAAATATTTTTTTCTCATTTAAACTCCGGACAGCTGGCTTACGTAAAACAAAATATTCCGGAACAACTGAATTCCTGGCCAGCTTTTAGAATCTACTATCTTACCTTTGATACTACTAAACCCCCCTTTGATGAT
>CAZLMD010000123.1:0-2238 GCA_964560535.1 uncultured Atribacterota bacterium | reverse complement strand
TCTTAAATGCTGAGCATATTATATTATATCTTTTACCTTTGCCGCCTGATCAAAAAAGACAAGATATTTAAAAATGTTCAATTCTTACAAATCGGAATATTTATATCCGGTATCACACAAGATAGCCACGATATTTTTAATCTCAGGGTATATTGCTGCATATTTTAATGCTGCCATAACATTGGCACCTGAAGAATAGCCAACATATAAGCCCTGCTCAGAACTTAGCTTTTTGGTCATCTCCAGTACTTCGGTATCGCTAACGGTTACAATATCATCTACTAAGGTACTGTCCCAGTGAGAGGGCACCAACCCATATCCCGTTCCCTGGATGATATGCTGCGGACTATCTATTTTCCCTGTCTTTAATATAGCAGCCTCAGCAGGTTCTACTGCAATACATCTTATATTCCTATTCTTTGATTTTAAGAATTTAGATGTTCCTACAAATAGCCCGCCAGTGCCAACTGCTGCAACAAAAGCATCAATCTCCGGTAAGTCCTGCCATATTTCAGGTCCTGTAGAATTAAAATGTGCCGCTACACCGGAAGGATTATTGAATTGGTCAACATAAAATCCATTCTCTTTCCGGGCAATCTCTTTCGCTACCTGTGAGGCATATTCTATATCCTCTCCGGTAACCATCCCTGGGCTACCATTTACCTGCTCTGTCAGCAACACATCTCCTCCCAGGGCTTCTATAATCTTCATTCTTTCAGGACTATTACCTTTAGACATTACGGCAAGAAAAGGATTTCCAAACTGCCTGCAAATCACAGCCAATCCAGAACCCATATTACCACTGGTCATCTCTACAACAAGCTGCCCTTTCACTAATTTTTTCTCTTTATAGGCATCCTTGATTATCTGATATGCAGCCCTATCTTTCATACTACCGCCTGGTTGCATAAACTCAAGCTTCCCATATATATTAACATCATTATTGGACAGCTTATTCAGCTTTGCTAACGGCGTATGTTTTATCAATCCTAATATATTCTGTTTAAGCATTTCTTATTACATTTTCTATTTTAATAGTTTGTTGAAATTTTTACATCTGCAAATTTTTTTGATTTTTTTATTAATAATTTTGATCATATCATTTATTATGTTTATTTCATACTGTTTAGACATAATTTTTTATAAAACTAGCTAATTTTTTCAGTTGACTCATATTTAATCCTGAGGAACATAAAAATCAAAATGTGCACTATATCTAAAGTATCTACCAGAAAAAATTTATGATTGCCTATCAACATACCGTAACGTAAAGAGATGGATATTTTTATAAATTGGGCCTTTCTGGCTACAGTTATGACATCATGAGTAGAAATAGAATTTAATCTATCTTAACCTTCTTCTTCCAATTTCTCTTTTACTTTTTTGCCCACTATCTTTCATTCAAAACATTTCTTCTCTATGCTAAGCTAATATTTTCTGTATAATTCCAATGTCGGCTTTATTATTTTATTGGCAATTGTTTCACTATCTTTAATATTAAACAAATTGTTATGGATTAATTCTCCTTTTGCCTTTATATCTATGGGGTCAGGTTGGAATATTTATATCCGGTATCACACAAGATAGCCACGATATTTTTAATCTCAGGGTATATTGCTGCATATTTTAATGCCGCCATAGCATTGGCACCTGAAGAATATCCAACATACAAGCCTTACTCAGCACTAAGTCTTTTGGTCATATCCAGCACTTCAGTATCTGTAACAGTTACTATATCATCACTAAAACATTATCCCAATGAGAAGGTATCGCACCATGCCCCGTCCCCTGAATTATATGCTTTGGATTATCCGCTTTATCTTTCTTTATTATAGCTGTTCCTGTCTCTTTCCGGGCAATCTCTTTCGCTACTTCCGAGGCATGCTCAATATCCTCTCCGGTAACCATCCCGGGCCTCCATCATATTCTGTCAATTTATAATTATTTAAAAGTCTGATTTAAAAATACGTATCGTAGTCAATATCCCAGGGGGGACATTGACTGTTGACTTCCTTTTTAAAATCTTCCCAGGTTAACCAGCCAATCCTACTGGGAATATCTTTAAGGCTTTCTTTAGTCCTATGTGCTAAATCTTCTTTTAAATAGTCCACTCCTTTTTCTGGATCCATATAATCCCTCATTTTGTAACCATATAAGCGAGTCAAAGGGTTATTTCTAAATATCTCTGGTGTTAATAATAAAAAAATTGTTTTTCCAGGATCTCTTTTATTAAATGGG
>CAZLMD010000122.1:0-2238 GCA_964560535.1 uncultured Atribacterota bacterium | reverse complement strand
TATTTAACTGAAAAAGTGAATACTGTATTATGTTAGGTAGGAAAAAAATTGTTCCAGCAAAGTGTTATGCCATCCTTTACAGATAAGGTGGTGGTTGGCAATTGATTTTTCCAAAAATTCCGTTACCGGTATCTTTAGAGATATTTGTAGTTGTGTGCGGCACATATCTGGCGACTCTAAATTATCTACTATTTCTCCTTCTGCTAAAAAATAATTTTCTGCATTTCCATCAAGTTTAAAGATAGTTACAGGACCTTTTTTTACTTTTCCTCTGACAGCTATACCTAAACCGGATTCAAAATGGCTATCCCAGCTGAAACTTTCACACATATTAAGTGGAATAGTACAATGGGAAAAGATTATCTCATTTTTCTCCACATCAACACAAGAAGGGTTTGCCATAAAAACTGGTTCACCGGTCAGCTGCTTAAGAATAATCATGGATATCAATGATGGAACATCACCCTCACATCCTGAAATTAATCCCTCCTGGTTTAATAAGGACAGGGAAAGACATCCCGTATTTTTATAAAAACCTATTAATTCGAAACATCGAAGAGTGAGGGCATTGAACTTATATTCTACCATTAAATTTTTTAAACCCTGGTATATTTTAAGAGACTGGTTTAGGGTAGTTTTATCAAATCCTTCAATAGAGATCTCCGGAACAGGGATATCAGAGTCTTTAATCTGGTCTATATGTCTCACCATCTCTTCAATTGGTATATCAAATATTCTCATACCCAATTTTTTTCTGATAGCATTGTAGTCAGCTCCACTGGCAATTAACCATTCAGATGGCTTATCCAAAACACCTATTCTGTATTGACGACAACTTTTCTTAGCATTGAATATCTTTTTTATCATTTCCAGTCTTTGTGCAATAAAAGCTTCTGAACCATGTAAAATTTCAACTTTTTCTCCTCTTTTTTGTAAATAAGTTTTAATTTCTAATGCTGCTGGCAAAGAGTTATTCAAGCAACTGGCTAATAATAGGTAGGGGGGAGAAAACTGTTGGTAAATACGCTTAAATTTTTCTTCTACACCGCCGGATTTAATAAAAATTACCGGCAAAATGCCTCCTTTTTTTACCTCAGCCGGACCTATTCGTATAAGTCTTTCTCCAAGATGTTTTTCAATTGAACTTAAAAATGGTTTCAAGGATAGGTCTATATTCTGTTCATCCATTAGATTGGAAACCAGATGATAACAACCAAATTTCAATACTGCCACCTCTAATTATGAAATATTTCTTATTTGCATTATGTATGCTAGTTAAAAGTATTTTTAACTACCCATTACCGCTATAGCGGCACCACCTCTGCCGATATGAACACTGAGGGCAGGAGAGCCTTCCGATATAAATATATCGGCATTCGGGAACCGATTCTTTAATCTTTTCTGATACCAGTTAGCTATATTGATGTCCTGAACATGGGCAATAGCAAAATGGGGGTTCTTTTCACCTTCTGCAAATTGACTGGCCAGTTCTAAAGTTTTTTCACATAAACGATGTAGTCCAACTACTTTCGCTGCCTCCTCAAAAATACCTTCCTCATTTAAAGTGATAACAGGTTTTAAATTCATTAAGGAGCCAAAAAAACCTTTTATTTTATCCAGGCGTCCGCTTCTGATTAAATATTCTAATGTTGGAATGCTGACAAATATTTTACTATGTTTAATATGATGATTTAGTCTTTCTATTAACTCGTTTAAAGTAATACTTTTCTCTATCAGGCGGGCAGCTTGCAGCACAATCAATCCAAGGCCAACTGAACTGGTTCTGGCATCAATTACATGAATTTTATCATGATACTTATTTTTTTTACTGGCAACACAGGCAGCCTGATAAGTACCGCTAAGTTTTCCTGAAAGATGAATAGAGATAATGGAATCATTCTCTTCGCCCAGTTCCTGGTAAATATCTTCAAAGTATTGATATGGGGGCTGAGAAGTAGTTACATGGGACTTCGAGCTCTCTAAAAATCCAACTACTTCTTTAGCAGTAATATTTACTCTGTCCAAAAAGCTTTGTTCGTCAATCTGTACTGCAATTGGAACTATTCCAATATTATGTTTTTTGATTAATTCTTCTGGCAAATCACAGGTTGAATCTGCTACCAGTACAATTTTTGAAATCCCTGTTTGTTTTTTTATTTTTGCCGTCTGTTCCCACATATCTTCTATTTTAGTTTCCAGGATGGTACCAAAAGATTTCATCTCCGTCAAAACTAAATC
>CAZLMD010000121.1:0-2356 GCA_964560535.1 uncultured Atribacterota bacterium | reverse complement strand
TATTAACAAATTTGTGGATGATTATTCCATTTACACTAATAAATGTTCATAACCTAGATTTTAAATTGATGTTTTCTCCAATTTGTTGTTCCCAAACGTTGTATTTATTCCCAAAATCTCTGTATTCTCTTGAGCTAAGGTATAGATGATTGCAAGACCATCATCTATGTCGCAATTATCTATAGAAAAAGTATTATCGCAATCTATTACTATTTTTTCAGTCATAATATCACCCCTATTTTTTAATATAAAATAATGCCCTGTTTTTTACTGTGTTGATTCCTGTAGATATTTTCTCATTTGTATTGAACAGTTTACATAGAATGTGCTCAACATTTGAATTTGACTTTGTTATCATGCCGCAACAGGTAGCACAGTAAGCATATATTTTTTTATCATACCTTTTGAACTTGTCTTGTAAATTTTTAGTCAATTCCTTTTCTTTGACGGATGCACAACCCCCCGCGCCGCAGCATTGAATATCATTTATTTCCTGAAGATTGTTCTTATCAATATATCTTTCTAACATTTTATAGATTGTTCTATGCTCCTTATCAGGGCAGGGTAAAAATAATAAACCCTTTATTCCGTCACAATTGTCCTCAGAAATTAAACTGTCCATTATTTTACTGTGTTCATATATCATAGATACATTAATATCCGTATTGTTTTTTAAATAATGATAACAATTGGGGCATAATAATATCAGTTCTTCAATTTCTAATTTTTTGAGATTTTTATTTAATCTATCTCTTATAATTTCCTGTTCCTTTTTCATGCCTAAATCAGCCATAGGTTTACCGCAACAATCAAATATTGTGGAAATTTTAAAAACTTCTTTCAATTTTTCTGAGATAATTTTAGTAGTGTCAGGATAATACGCCGGAAAGTTGCATCCGGGGAAGAGGGCTACACTGCTATTTACATTTTTATAATTTTTGAAAACATAGTTTCTTTTTTCTAACAGTAATACACCATAACCATGTCTATATAAATTGTAACCTTCTTCTATTCTCTTTTCTCTTAAACCCAAGGATAATTGTCGTCCGTCTATATCAACAGGACAAACGCTTTTGCATTCGCCACAGAGATAGCAATTGTATGCAAGATGGGGCGAGGTAGCATAGCCTTTCAAATTTATATTGTATTTTTTTAAAAACAGGCAGTGCTCCGTACACTTCCCACAATCAATACATTTTTCATAATTTACTATCAAGCCCTTCACCTTCTTATTTGTACAGATTTGCTATTAAATCAACACATTTTCCTCTTCTGTACATATATTGTAGCCTTTGCATTCTTATTATTGTTCTGAGTCTGCCATTTTTTATAAATCGCCTTTCTGAGGTTTCAATTTTTGTCTTAGTCAGAGCTATTTTTTTCCTGTCGGCTTTTATATCCATTGACAATTGATAATCTTCCATAATAGGAATTTCCGCAAAGCCGTCCAATTCATAAAAATAACTTCTGTTTATAAATATTCCTTGGTCCCCAAAGGCTATATTTCTCAGTCTGACCCTTAGATTGGACATAAAACCGCATATCTTCATAAGAATATTCCTGCTGTCAAATTTTATTTTGAAACAACCGGCTTTATGTCCCCGGCAGATTATTCTATGAATTTGGCCAGGGGCATCGTCAGGGAGTAAACTGTCTGCATGCAGAAATAACAGGATATCCCCCTTTGACAATGATGCCCCATAGTTCATTTGATAAGAACGGCCTTTTTTTGGGGAGTGAAAAAGTTTATATTTTTTTTCAATTATTTTGTTAGTTCCGTCAATACTTCCGCCGTCTACGAATATAATTTCACAGCAATCCCTGAACTGCTCTAAGTTATCTATTAATTTACTTATTGTAGGGGCCTCATTATACACCGGAACAATAATTGAAATTTTTTCGTTTGATTTGTCCAATTCAATATTCATTTAAATACTCTTCTTTTATCATTTTTAAAAACTCTTCGGATAGATAGGCTTTGATTTTTTGATAAGTATAATCGTTGGAGATAAGCTTGTCCGGATTTTGATACTCTGCATAAGCCATTGCACACCAGGTTATGCCTCTCAGGCAATTCATAGATATATAATCCTTTACAGAATTCCAAAGTTTTTCTTCATCTCTATATTGATCAGAATTTTTACAATACTCTTTTATAAAAGAAAAAATTTCTTTCCAGGACAAAATAATATCTGTTTTCCAGAATGTTGTTGTAGGCGTTAAAAAATGTCCTAAGTCCTGCGCCGGAAATCCGTATATCGGTTTTTCCCAATCTACTATGTAGTTGTTTTTATCCTCTCCGTTTATAAGAAAGTTTCCTGAGTTCAGCTCCGTATTTATTATGGTTCTTCTTCCT
>CAZLMD010000120.1:0-2372 GCA_964560535.1 uncultured Atribacterota bacterium | reverse complement strand
CTATTTAACCCTAGATTGCTTTAACTGCAATGGTTTTTAATTCTATTTTCTTTGGTAAAGGCCAATAAGTTCAGCTTTTGCTAAAATATGTCCATCCATTGCTTTTATTAAATCTTTTTTACGACAGCCCTCTTCTAAATCAAGTTTTTTGTCTAGTGCATATAATTTAAAGAAATAACGGTGCATCCCAGATGGAGGACAAGGACCTCCATATTTTAATTTTCGAAAATCATTAATTCCCAGAGTACCAGGGGAATCGCCTTCTTCAATTACATCTGTTACATGAATATTAAAAATAATCCAGTGAACCCATATTCCTGCTGGTGCATCCGGGTCTTCTACTATAATAGCCAGCCTCTTCGTTCCATCAGGGATATCTTCGATAATCAAACTGGGACTGATATCTTCCCCGTCACAGGTAAATTTTGCAGGTATATATCCTTCATGCTCAAAGTCAAAGCTACTAATTTCCATTTTTCTAACCTCCTGAATCAAAAAATCAAAACAAGTCTAATGTCTTTAAATTTTGACAAATATTTTAGTATATTTAATTGTATATATTATAAAACAAAATATACTAAATAGGAAACTGCCCAAATATTCCGGTTAAGACACCTGTTGCTATACCATTAATAAATATGTTATATTTATGTAACTACTTTCGAAAATATTAAGATAACTTATTAAGAAATAATTCTTATTTTTACCAGAAAGATGTGGTGATTGTCTTATGAAAAATATACTTGTAGTACAGGATCTATCTCTTTCTTTAAATGGCAAAAATATATTGACAAATATAAGTATGGAAATCTGGGAAGGTTATGTACATGCTATTGTCGGTCCAAATGGTGCTGGTAAATCAACTTTTGCCTCTACTGTTATGGGGCTGGAAGGTTATAAAAACCATACCGGAAGTATATATTTTAAGGGAAAAGATATTGGTAAGCTTACTATAGATGAACGTGCCAGGATGGGTATTACTTTTGGCTGGCAAGAACCTGCTCGATATGAAGGATTGCTGATTCAAGATTTTTTAAAAGCAGCGGCTGTAGATAAGAATAGCAATTTTATCTTTGAACAGATGGTAAAAGTGGGGCTTGATCCTGATGAATATGCTAACCGTGCAGTTGACAAAACTTTAAGTGGGGGAGAAAGAAAGAAGGTAGAGTTAGCCTCTATTTTAGTGATGGACCCTGATCTAATATTGTTGGATGAGCCAGATTCGGGTATAGATGTAAGTACTCTGGATAAAATATTTGAAGTAATCAAAGAACAGAGAAAGAGAAACAAAACAATAGTACTTATTACTCATAGTCTGGCAGTATTAAAACAGGCTGACCATGCTTTTCTATTTTGTAATGGTGAAATACTGGAAAAAGCAGCTGCTAGCAAAATAATACCTTATTTCGAAAATAAATGTCTGCCTTGTAAACATAAAAATATTCCTGATAAAGAAGGGGTGCGTCTTGAATAATAATGATTTAGCTAAAGAACTATCTCAAATTACTGAGACCGATGATATTTTTAAACAGCCAGATGTTGCACATGTCTTTATCCATCACCATAAGATAGTACAATCACATCTTTTACCTGGTTTAAAGGTTGATATTAAAGAATTTGAAGATCATATTGAAGTTAATACAATTGTGGAAAAGAATACAAAGATTGATAAACCTGTGCACATGTGCTTCGGTATGATACCTGAAAAAGGTATTCAAAAAATGATAATTAAAAATGAGATACAGGAAAATGCCTCCGCATCTTTTCTCTCACATTGTGCATTCCCTAATGCAGTCGATATACAGCATATTATGGAAGGCACTATTAAAGTTGGCAAGAATGCCATATACCGTTATTTGGAACGACACATTCATGGTTTTCACGGTGGAGTCAAGGTTTACCCTCATGCTAAAATATATCTTTCAGAAGGTGCCCGGTTTTATTCGGAATTTGAATTAATTAAAGGCTATGCAGGTCTCATTGATATTGACTATGAAGCTTTTTGTGAAAAAAATAGTGTTTTAGAAATGATCTCCCGTATTAGCGGTAAAGCAGATGATGAAATCAGCATTAAAGAAACAGCTCATCTGGTAGGAGAAGGGGCACGTGGTTTTTTAAGTTCTCGGGTAGCAGCTACCGGCAATACTAAAGCTGAAGTGTATAACAAATTAACCGCGTCGGCGGCATATGCCCGTGGACATATAGACTGTACCGAGATTATTAAAGATAATGCCATTGTCAGTGCTATACCCATAGTAGAGGTTAGCCACCCCAAGGCCCATATTACTCATGAAGCAGCATTAGGCAGTGTTGACTCTAAACAATTACAGACTTTAATGGCTAGGGGTTTGAATGAAGAAGAGGCAACAGAT
>CAZLMD010000119.1:0-2458 GCA_964560535.1 uncultured Atribacterota bacterium | reverse complement strand
ATAAGTCCTTCTTTGGGGTTGCTGGGAACAGTTACCGGAATGATAAAAACATTTCATTTCCTATCCTTGAATGTTGAGTCACAACAATTAGCCCAGGGAATATCTGAGGCATTAATTACTACTGCTTTTGGTCTTAGCCTGTCTATTCCAGCTTTTGCCGCTTATTATTATTTTATAAACAAAATAGAACACGTAGTAAAACATACTGAAAAAAGAGAATTGGAATTAATCCATTTTGTACAAAAATTGGGGAATAAAGATGCGTAAATACAGGATTAAGAAATTTGATGATATGGAAATAAACATTGCTTCATTTGTTGATATAATATTCCTTCTACTTCTTTTCTTCATTGTTGCTTCAACCCTGGATACAAATGAGATTAAAGCAACTATTCAACTTCCTCAATCAGATGAGTTATTAAACAATGAGATAGGGATAAAAAATTCCATCATTCTTTTTTTAGATAAAAATGGAATGGTTTGTACAGAAAAAGGAGGCATTAGCTGGGATGTATTACCATCCTATTTAAAAGAAAATATCGAAGGATTTCATGATAGTATCGAAGTATATGCTGATAAGGAAGTGAATTTTGATTATATTGCAAGAATAATGGTAATAGGAAGTAAATTAGAAATTGATAAGATTAACTTTCTTTTAAAGTATGAGTATCCGAATTAAATTTTTTTAAGAAAATTATTTTTAAAATTTTCACTTAAATTTAAATCTTTTCTTGATAGACATAATTTAACTGTTACTTCTCCTCAACAGACATTCCTATACCTTTAATTTTTTCTCCACAAAAGGGACATTTTCCACTATTTATTCTATTCTCTGTGGAAAAATATCTTCTATCTATTACAGTTTTGCTGCAAGAGGGGCAATCGGTGTTCTCTCCCTCTCCTACATTTCCCTGATATACATAATATAACCCCTTATCTTTTCCAATCTTATACGCCCTCTGCAAAGCAGATATTTTGGTCGGTGGCACATCGTTTAAACGATAAGTAGGATAAAATGCTGATATATGCCAGGGTATACCCTGGTCAATATCGGCAATAAATTGAGCAATTTTTTCCAATTCATCATCTCTGTCATTATAACCCGGGATAATCAGAGTAGTTATCTCAATCCAGATTCCTAACTCATAATATTGTTTAATGCTATCTAAAACCGGTTTAAGTGTAGCACCACAAACTTTTTGATAAAAGGTGTCACTCATCGCCTTAAGATCTATATTGGCTGCATCCAGATATGGGGCAATATGGTTCAGGGCTTCCGGGCTTATATAGCCATTTGTAACAAATACGTTTTTTAAACCTTTTTGACTTGCAAGGCCGGATACCTCCAGAGCGGTTTCAAAGTAAATAGTTGGTTCGGTATAAGTATATGAGATTGACAAACAGTCATTGTCTAAGGCATTTTGAACTACTCTCTCGGGTAAAGTTAATTTCCCATCTATAGTATTATTTATTGGCTGAGAAATAGACCAGTTCTGGCAATGCAAACAACGAAAATTACACCCCATAGCAGCAATGGAATAGGAGCGAGACCCCGGGTAAAAGTGAAACAAAGGTTTTTTTTCGATAGGGTCAACATTTTCGGCAATCAATAATCGGTAGTTCAGACTGTACAGAACACCATCCCTATTTTCTCTTACCCTGCATATACCTCTCTTCCCGGGAGAAATAAGACAATAATGTGCACAGAGCTGACATTTTACTTTTCCACTTTCTAGTTTTTTATAAAATAACGCTTCATGAGCCATGATTCTCACCCTATCCTTCTATCTGAATTTAAATACCTATTGCCAGCCGTTCAGCAAGGAAGGCTGGAAGGCAGGCTTCATTGATTTTATTCTGAGCCTTAATGATGGGATAACCTATTCGTTTAATAGAAATCACTCCTTCTTCAGAATTAAAAGTCACAAAACATGTCTGCGGATTCCCATCTCTGGGCTGGCCAACGCTACCACAATTTATAATATAACTATGTTTATCATCTAAAAAAAATTCGGCTCCGGCAATAGCATCAAAATATCGAATCACCTTATCTTCTCGATGAAAAGTAAAATATCCAGCAATGTGGCTATGCCCTACAAAACATGCCTTAAAGCCAAATTTATTGAAGATCTCTTCTGCTGTCTGTTGGTCTAGAATATATTCCCATAAAGGTTGGCGTGGACTGCCATGAACTCCCAACATATGTTTTGTAATATTTATCTTTCCCGGTAAAGCTGTGAGATAATTGTAATTTTGACAATTCAGCTGTTTATTGGTCCATTTTAAAGATTGTCTAGCTTCATCATTGAAATAAAATAGATCTAATTCGCCAGCTATGGCACCTTCGTGATTTCCCTTTATACATACGCAACCTATCTCCTTCATCTTTTCAATGCAGTAGATTGGATCAGCTCCATAGCCAACAATATCTCCCAGACAAAATATTTGTTCAGTATTC
>CAZLMD010000118.1:0-2459 GCA_964560535.1 uncultured Atribacterota bacterium | reverse complement strand
TATATAACATATCTTAAAATATCTAAACTAATTTTAGAAAAATAATTGATTGTATTAAATATAAAACAACGCGCTAACTATATATTCAGAATATTGCTAAAAGTATCCTTATTTTTTATATAATTACCGGTTCGTCATATATTTTTTAAAAATATGGTTTATGATCTAAAATATTATTTACTTCTTAAAAATGTACCAGTAGTACCAGTACATTTTTAAAATTGAATATGCAATTTCTTTGCCCAATCATCTAGATAAGAATAAAATACAGGAATAAATACTAAGGTTAGAAAAGTAGATGAAATTAAGCCACCCATAATAGTTATAGCAAGAGATGTTCTCATTTCCGCCCCTTCTCCAGTAGCAAGAGCCATAGGAATCATTGCAAGAACGGTGGTGAGAGTTGTCATTAAAATTGGTCTTAATCGGGTCTTCCCAGCTTGAATCACTGCTTCATTTCGCTCTATACCCTTCTTCCTTAATTGGTTTATGAAATCAATCAATACAATTGCGTTGTTTACCACAATACCGCCCAACATAATTAGGCCAATAAGAGAAAGAACGTTAAGGCTGGTTCCGGTTAACATTAAAGCCATAATAACCCCAATAAAGGCAAAAGGAACTGAAAGAATAACTGCAAAAGGGTATAATAGTGATTCAAATTGAGCAGCAATTATCATATATACCAGGAATAATGACAGGATTAAGGCATAGAAGAGTTCACGAAATGATTTTACCATCTCCTGCTGCTCCCCTGCAAAGGAAAAGTAGTAACCATCAGGCAAAACCAGCAGATCCAACATTTCCTTGCAATCCTGTATCACGCTTCCCAAAAATCTACCACTTATATTTCCAGAAACTGCTACCTGCCTCTGTTGGTTTTCACGGTTTATCCCCTGTGGCCCTATTCCTACCTTTACTTCGGCAATTTCTTTTAAAGGAATTTGCAAGCCATAATTAGAGCTGATTACCATGTTTTCCAATTCCTGAAGCTCATCATAATCGCTTCTTTCCAATTTTACAGTAATATCAAATCTATCCCCACCATCTTGATAATAACCGGCAATTTTCCCCAGAAGGGCATCCTGCACATTTGAGGCTACCTGCCCTGCACTCAATCCATACAAATTCACCTTCTCCCGATCTATGAAAATATGTAACTCCGGGCGAACCTCTTCAATGCTGCTTTGTAGATCATAAACACCATCTACTTCAGACAATAAAGAGATAATACTTTTAGCTATAAATTCTAATTCTTCCATAGAATCTCCGGCAATGTTAATTGAAAGTGGAGACCCTGAGGAAAGAGATACATTCTGTTCACTAAAGTTTATCTTGGTATCCGGATATTCTCCTATTCTATCTCTTAAATCTGCAATAATTGCTGCTATATCCCGTTCTCTATTACTCTTTTCAAATAATGTTGCCATAATTGTAGCATTATTTGAAGATGTACCCATCCCCATAGTTCCACCACCACCGATAGTAGTGAAGGTATCTTTTATTTCTGGAACACCAATAATCATCTTTTCTATTTCTCTGGTAATATTTTTAGTCACTTCAAAATTAGTTCCTACTGGTAAGGATATATTTATATTAAAATTTCCCTGATCCATAGCCGGGAAAAACTCGGTTCCTAATAGTGATAAGAAAGAGAAGGATATAACTAAAATAATTATTGCTATAATAACCACAATACCTCTATGTTTTAGAGACCAGTCAATAATATAGCCATACTCCTGCACAATTAAAGCAAAAAAGCCTTTTCTTTTATCTTTCCTTTTCTGATCTGGAGGGGTGGGAGTATAATTCTTTTGATTATGATTTTTATTGCCTATTTTCTGTTTAGAGGAAAGCATGGGTATCAGCGTTAAAGCTACAAATAATGACATTAAAAGTGAAAATGTTATAGTGAGACCCATGGTTTTAAATAATTCTCCTGCAATCCCTGAAACATATACAAGCGGAAGAAAGACAGCAATAGTTGTCAATGTTGAGGATGTAATGGCTTCTCCAACTTCATTAGCTCCGAGTTCAGCTGCCATGGCGGCATCTTCTCCCAGTTCCCTATGTAAAAAAATATTTTCTAAAACTACAATGGAATTATCTACCAACATGCCTACACCTAAAGATAATCCGCCTAAAGTCATCATATTCAGAGTTAAATTGCTAAAATAAAGTAGGGTAAAAGTAGAAATAACAGAAATGGGGATTGATAAACCGATAATCAGAGTGCTTTTAAAACTACGTAAAAAGACATATAGAATGAGCATGGCCAATACTGCCCCTATAAGCAGATTATCAGTAACTTCAGCAATGGTTTTTTTTATAAAATCGGATGAATCAAAGACCACCATCAAACTGGTATCACCAGGCAACAAATTGTTAATAGTTTTTAATTCATTGGACACCCTGTTTGCTACAATCACCGAGTTTGTGCCAGATTCTTTTTGTAAACT
>CAZLMD010000117.1:0-2464 GCA_964560535.1 uncultured Atribacterota bacterium | reverse complement strand
AAACACTCCTTTTTAATAAGATATTCGAAGAACTATTGCTGACTATTGAAACATGCTTATATAAAAACTGATTAGAAAAAGAACATCTTGCTAGAGTAAAGATAGGGTACATTTAGCCAGGTGCTATGCTTTAGACAATTAGTGTATAATATGATAATATTTTTATATAATATTATTTCTATTTGCTTTTATAAACTAAGGAGCGTAGTTATGAAGGAAACAAAATTTGTAACAGAAATTGCATCAAAAGAAGAAGCCTTTTCTCAGTGGTATATCGATGTAGTCAAAAAAGCAGATTTAGCGGATTATACTCTTGTAAAGGGATGTATGGTAATTAAGCCATATGGATATGCTTTATGGGAAAATATGCAAAAACACCTGGACCGAAGAATCAAGGCAACCGGACATAAAAATGCCTATTTCCCTCTTTTTATACCAGAAAGTCTATTAAAGAAGGAGGCAGAGCATGTAGAAGGATTTGCCCCTGAAGTAGCTTGGGTTACACATGGTGGTAATCAGAAGTTAGAGGAGCGATTGGCTATAAGGCCAACTTCAGAGGCAATTATCGGCAGCCTTTATTCTAAATGGATTCGTTCCTGGCGTGATTTGCCAGTTTTGATAAACCAATGGGCAAATATTGTACGATGGGAAAAAGTAACCCGACCTTTTTTAAGGACTACAGAATTTTTATGGCAAGAGGGACATACGGCACATAAATGTCAGGAAGAAGCCGAAGAAGAGACCCTAAAAATGTTAACTGTTTACAAAGATTATATAGAGCAAGATCTGGCTATACCGGTAATTATTGGAAGAAAGAGTAATAATGAAAAATTTGCTGGTGCCGTGCATACCTACACCCTGGAAGCTTTGATGGGGGATGGCAAGATTTTACAAGCGGGAACCTCCCATAATCTTGGACAAAATTTTGCGAAAGCTTTCGATATTCGTTTTGTTGATGAAAACCAACAGGAACAGTTTGTCTGGACTACCTCCTGGGGAACCTCAACAAGGCTGGTTGGCGGAATAATTATGGTACATGGGGATGAGAGAGGTTTAAAATTACCTCCCAGAGTTGCATCAGTGCAGATAGTAATCGTTCCAATTCTGTTTGATAAATCTAAACAGGAAGTAATAGAAAAAGCTAGAAAATACAAGGAAATATTGGAAGAAAAGTTTAGTGTAGAACTTGATGATAGGGATAGCTATACACCTGGATGGAAATTCAATGAGTGGGAAATGAAAGGGGTACCAGTCAGGTTAGAGATTGGACCTCGAGATATTGCTAAAAACCAGGTATTAGCTGTAAGAAGAGATAAAGGCATAAAGATTACCATACCTGAGGAAGAACTCGTATCTACTATGGAAAAATGGATGGATGATATTCAAAACAACCTATTCTTACAAGCCAGGGCACGTTTAGAAGAAAATATCAGGTTCACCGATAATTATGAAGAGTTCAAACAAATAATTGAAGAAAAACGTGGTTTTATAAAATCTTATTGGTGTGGCAGCGAGGAATGTGAAGACCAGATAAAAAAAGATACCAAAGCCACCATTCGTTGCTTACCACTTGAAGAACAGAAGGAAAAAGGGAAGTGTATTTTCTGTGGAAAAGAATCTTCATCCATAGCATATTTTGGTAGAGCATATTAATAAAAATACACATAAAAGCCAGGGACTACATATATTTTTTAAACTGTTTTAAAAGATAAGAGGCAAAAGTAATGTTCTTTATTAAAATTAGTTAAAGAAGGAGGTTAGAAAAAATGGAGAAGGAATTAATCGGACATGTTATTGATTATTTTGCAAAAATTAATGTAGCTGCTATTGAGGTTGAATCAGGAGAAATTAAGGTTGGGGATACTCTATATTTTAGTGGCCATACTACTGATTTTGAACAGTTGATTGAATCAATGCAGATCGAAAAAAGCTCAGTTGATTTAGCTAAAACCGGAGATTGTATTGGCATTAAAGTGAAAGATAGGGTCAGAGATGGTGATGAAGTGTATAAAGTAATCTCTTAAATCATGTGTGAGCATACCCTATCTTTAAATATGTTATTTTGAAAATAAAAATGCCAGTTAACGATTAGGAATATCAGGCTTAAAAGAAATTAATCTTAATCATGAGTAACGTTAATTATAAAATGTGATGTATAATTATTTGAAAAGCATTGTTTATATCATGGACTATTGATATTGTTTAAAATAATCAGGGAGGATTTCTCCCTGATTATTTTATTATCACCGTAACTAGAAGAAAATAAAAATATTTTAGAGAATAATATTGTAAAAAGAGGATTTTATGGACAAAAAAGAACAGGAGGGAGTTATACTGGTAATTATCTGTGCATTAGTTCATGCGGCACAGCCTGTCCTGGGGAAATATGTGGTCTCTTCAGTATCACCGCTTTTTTTTGCCAGTGTAACTAATCTGATAGCTGCAGCGAGCCTGATCTTAATTA
>CAZLMD010000116.1:0-2516 GCA_964560535.1 uncultured Atribacterota bacterium | reverse complement strand
AATTCATTAAAGAGAACAGTGGTTTGAATTGGAACCAATCTTATATGATGGCAGGAATTGCCACAGATTTAAAGATCAGCCAGGTTGTTAATCCACTTAAAACAGTTCGTACCCGTATTCCTAAAAACATTTTATCCAAACCATGGCCGAATATAATAAATAATAGATAACAATAAATAAAAATATAAAACCATAATCTTTAAAAATTTTAAAAAAGTTCAAAAAGAGGAGGTAACAAGATGCTTGGAAATTTTGGCAAATATATCGATATTGATTTAAGCAGCCATACTATAAGGGAATACCCAATTCCAGAAGAGTGGTATGAAAAACATATTGGTGGAAGCGGAATAGCAGGACGCATTCTTCTTAAAGAACTTGACCCTAAGACAGACCCCCTTTCAGAGAATAATATACTGGTAATGGCAACAGGACCATTATGCGGCTTGGGTGTAGCAGGCTCAAGCAGAATGGTTATGATGGGTAAATCTCCTAAAAACAACTCTATCAATGATTCCTATGTAGGTGGAAAGATGGGTGATGTTTTAGGTAAATCAGGGTATGATGGAATAATAATTCGAGGCAAGTCTCCAGATCCGGTCTACATAGAATTGGACAATGGACATGCTCGGATCATTTCAGCGGAAGATCTATGGGGACTCGATCCTTACCAATTAGAAGAGAGGCTTATTAAAAATAATAGAAATGTCTCTATTGCCTCCATCGGAAAAGCCGGAGAGAACCAAGTCATTCCATCCTGTGTAATAATTGACAGGAATAGGGCACTCGGCAGACCGGGCTTCGGTGCGGTTATGGGAGCTAAAAACCTCAAGGCAATAGTAGTAAAAGGTAATCTAAGTAAAAGACTAGCCAATCAGGATAAGTTTAAAGAATTAAAATTATCTTATGCCAGGCAACTAATGAGTCCAAACAACCCGGGCACTCATGCACTCGGCAAATTGGGAACAGCCGGCGGAACACATGCAAATAGCCAGGCTGGAAACCTTCCCACCAAAAACTTTCAAAGTGGTCAATACTACTATTCGGAACAGATAACAGGTAAAACCTTAGTAGAAAGTGAAATATGGGTCAAAAGAGATACCTGTACCGGCTGCCCTGTTGCCTGTAAAAGAGTTGTTCAGGGAACTTTTAATAATCAGGAATTTGGCCCACAATGGGGCGGTCCGGAATATGAAACAATTGGTGCATTTGGATCCATGCTCTTAATAAATGATCTTTCCGCAATAAGTCTTTTTAATAAAAAATGCAATCAATACGGTTTAGATACCATCAGTGTTGGAGTGAATATTGCCTATCTTATGGAAGCAACAGAGAGAGGGCTTTTAAAAGATGAGGACAGGATTGCCTGGGGAGATACTGAAGCAGTGGATAAGCTGATTGAAAAGATTGTCAATAGAGAGGGGACAGGGGATTGGATTGCCAGAGGTGTAGATTATTTGATCAAAAAAGTTGGTGATGGTTCCTTCTTTGTTCATACTAAAAACCAGGAAACTCCAATGCATGATCCCAGAGTCAAATACTCGTTAGCCCTTTATTATGCCAGTAGTCCAAAAGGCTCAAATCATATGAATGGAGTACATGATCCGACACCACCACACAGAGAACTGAAATTGCCGGATAACCCCAGGAATAGCTGGAAAGATAGGGCAAGAATTGCCGGGGAATATCTGCGCTTACGTTCTTTCACCAATTCATTGATTCTCTGTGCTTTAATTTCAGATATAACAGATCGTGGGTCATATCTTATTCCTCTGGTGAGGGAGATGTTAGCAGCCGCAACAGGTAAAGAAATCAGTGTAAAAGAGATGCTGGAAATAGGTGAAAGGAACGAAGCCCTCTTAAGAATTTTTGCCGAAAGGGTTGGTTATACCCGCAAAGATGACTATCTGCCTAAAAGATTATTAGAAGCACAGGCATCAACCGGATTTTCTCTTGATGAGGAGATGGTAGAAAGGACTATTGATGATTTTTATCGTTTGTATGGATATGGGATATATGGTCCGACAGAAGAAAAAATAAGAGAACTTAAGCTTTTAGATGTTTAAAAACACTTTAATAATTCTGATATCTTAAAGTTCCAATATTTTAACAAAAAACAAAGAGAATCTTTCATTTTTGTCATTGAAAGAGAAATCTTTTTATTTTAAATCCCTGGTTAAAAGCAAAAAATATTATCCATATATAATAAAAATAATAAGAATTGAGGAGGGTAAAGATGACTGCAGCAGATCAAATCTTTTTAACAGACCCGGTACTTCGTTATTTTGAACAAATCAGTAAGATTCCCAGATGTTCAGGGAATGAAAAAGCCATAAGTGATTTTTTGGTCTCTTTTGCCAGAACAAGGAATCTTGAAGTAGAGCAGGATGAGTCACTAAATGTTTTAATTAAAAAACCAGCATTTCCAGGGTATGAAAATGCACCGACCGTAATCATACAAGGTCATATGGACATGGTATGTGATAAAAATAAATCAAAGATACATAACTTCGAAACAG
>CAZLMD010000115.1:1459-2533 GCA_964560535.1 uncultured Atribacterota bacterium | reverse complement strand
CTTACAACACCCTCTAATTTGTTGTAATTCAACAATATTATTGATAATTTTTTATACAATCTTACCAAATTTTCAATAATCTGCTGCGCCATCGATTAACACAATAAATCGATATTTAAAAAATAACTTTATTTTGTATGTTTTGTTTATGAATTGATTTTGCATTTTCAAGTCTATTTTTTATGATTATGATCATGTATAATTATAGTAATATATATGTTTAAAATTCCTTTTTTATAACCAGATAGTGTTTCCATCCTGTATTAAATTTATTAAATTTGATACAGGATTGCAATTATATAAGAAATTTAACAAAATTAGTCCTACAAAAAAATCTATTTTAAAATTTTCCTAAAAATAATAATTTTGATAATAAAATATATTTCAGGTGCAGTTTATTATGAATAAATCTCCAAACAAGATAGTTATAATTGGTAACGGAAATGACTGGAAAAAAGATAAAATAATCTCATTTTGCCAGGAGGCTGATTTTATTATAGCCGCAGATAACGGTCTATCCATCCTTCATCAGTTTAATATAACTCCTGATCTTATTATTGGTGATCTGGATAGTGTATCATCCGATTTGTTAAAACATTACCCACATATCCCTATTGAGGTTTTTCCCAGAAAGAAAGATTTTAGTGATTTAGAACTGTGTATTAAAAAGGCAATCACTATGAATCCAAAAGAAATAATACTGCTGGCAGTAACGGGAAATTATTTTGACCATAGCTATGCCTCTGTAATTAATCTTTTTCGTTATTTTAAGTCAGAAATTAAGATGAAGATTGTCACCTCTAATTCTCTTATCTTTCCTATCAACGGGAAAATCATACTATCAGGATTCGAAGGAAGGAGGCTTTCTCTATTCCCCATAAATAGTATAAAAAACTTAACAATGAGGGGTGTCCAGTATCAATTTCCAAAAGAAAATATTAAAATCACTGATTACAGTCTTGGTAATGTTGTAGTTGGGGAAGAAATGGAAATTAATCTAGAAAAAGGAATGCTTTTCTGTATCCTTTTTGATGATGGTTGGAAATAGAATTAGATATTGAACAGATCATTAAT
>CAZLMD010000115.1:0-1359 GCA_964560535.1 uncultured Atribacterota bacterium | reverse complement strand
GTAACATTAGGGAATACATAGAATGCACCACCGGGATTTTTACAGGTAATTCCGTCAATACCATTCAATGCTTCTACTATAATATCCCGTCTAGCCCTAAACTCATTAACCATCTTCTGTGTTGCTTCCTGTGATCCCTCTAATGCCTCAATACCGGCTATCTGCGTAAACGTAGAAGTACATGAAACAGAATTGGTTATCAAGCGAGTCAGGTGTGTTGCCAGGTGTGAATTCATAACTCCAAACCCCAATCTCCAACCCATCATGGCATATGTCTTAGAAAAACCATCCAGCAATATCGTTCTTTCTTTCATTCCTGGTATTGAAGCAATGCTCTTAAATTCCCCATCATAGACCATATGACAATATATCTCATCAGAAAAAACCCAAATATTATTCTGTATCGCCAAATCTGCAATACTTTCCAAATCTTCTATGGTTAGAACTCCTCCAGTCGGATTTTGTGGGGAATTTATAATAATCATTCTGGTCTTGCTGGTAACTTTTTCTTTCAGTATATCCACATCAAATCTATAATCTTTTTCTTCCAACAAAGGCAGAGGAATTGCCTTAGCGCCTACAAAATTAATCATGGACTCATAAATAGGAAACCCTGGATTAGGATATATCACTTCATCACCTTCATTGATACAGGCTAAAATACTATAAAAGATTATTGGTTTAGCCCCAGGTGTGACTACCACTTCTTCCGGTTTTACCTCGATACCTCTGCTATGAGAAATGTGGCGTGCTATACTTTCCCTAAAGGACATAAGGCCTGCTGAAGGACTATAATGGGTATACCCCTCTTTTAAGGCCTTTATGCCTGCATCAGTTATATTGGTTGGGGTATCAAAATCCGGCTCCCCAATAGCAAAACTAATAATATCCTTACCTGAGGCTTTTAGTTTATTAACTTCAGCTAAAACCTCGAATGCTGTTTCAGTGCCCAGAAGATTCATGCGATGAGCAATTTGCATGATAGGTAACCTCCTTTGTTTTGTTTGTGTTTTGTTTGTGTTTTGTTTATTACTATTTTTATCTATCAAATTAGAGGTGTTTCAATAAATAAAGCGATTATTTTGATATCTGTTTGGACTTTTGAGTTGCCCTGTCAATAGCTTTAATAAGCGCCACCCTGAATCCTCCATCCTCTAATTCCATCAAGCCATCGATAGTTACCCCTGCCGGAGTAGTAACTTCATCTTTTAATAAGGCTGGATGTAGTCCTGTTTTTAAAACCATTTTAGCACCACCTAAAACTGCCTGTGCAGCAAGCTTTCTGGCTAGTTCTCTTGGTAATCCCATTCTCACTCCACCATCAGTAAGAGATTCAATCATCATATAACTGTAAGCAGG
>CAZLMD010000114.1:0-2585 GCA_964560535.1 uncultured Atribacterota bacterium | reverse complement strand
ATAATATTATAGAAAATTCTGGTTTTTTTGGTTTTTATGTTATAAAATAAGGGGGTATTTAGAAATGAGTGTTCATATTAATGCGGAAGTGGGTGATATTGCTCCTACTGTTTTATTACCAGGAGATCCCATGCGTGCCAGATACATCACAGATAATTACCTGGAAGAATCTTACTGTTACAACAAGGTACGGGGAATGTATGGTTTTACTGGTCGATATCAGGGGAAACTAGTTTCTGTGCAGGGAACCGGTATGGGTATTCCCTCTATTTCAATCTATCTTCATGAATTGATTAATCAATATCAGGTTCGTAATTTAATAAGAATAGGCAGTTGCGGTTCTATGCAGCCTGATGTGAAAATTCGAGATATAATTCTAGCTATTAGTGCCTCCACTGATTCCAGTTTTAATAAAATCCGCTTTAATGGAAATGATTATGCTTCCACAGTTAATTATGAACTACTAAAGAAAGCTGAATCAATTGCCCGTGAGAAATCTTTTAAAGTGAAGATTGGCAATGTTCTTACCACAGATATGTTTTATCATGATGATGCAGATCACTGGCGTTTATGGGCTTCCTATGGTGTTCTGGCAGTAGAAATGGAAACCGCTGCTTTGTATACGATAGCAGCAAAATACAAAGTAAAAGCACTTTCTATTTTAACTGTAAGTGATAGTTTGGTTACTGGAGAAGGAACATCTTCTTCAGAAAGAGAGACTACTTTCGATGATATGGTAAGACTTGCTTTAAGTTTGGTGGAATAAGAATAAACAAGATATTTATAAAAATTAGATAGATAAACATGCAAGTTCTATAGCAAAATAAAATATTTTTTAAAAAAGATTGATTTTTTTAAAATTTTCTGTTATTTTATGTAAGTTTCTTAAATAATTTTAATGGAAAAAGAGGGTAAAAAAATGGATTATTTGGGAAATCATCTTTTAGTAGAATTGTACGAATGCGATTCACTAAAACTAAACGACCAGAATAAACTGGAAAAAATACTAAGAGAGGCGGTACGTATTTCTGGGGCAACTGCTCTAAAGTCATCTTTTCATCAATTTGCACCCCAGGGCGTCAGTGGTGTTATTGTTATAGCTGAATCTCATTTTACGATTCATACCTGGCCTGAATATGGTTATGCTGCACTAGATATATTCACGTGCGGGTACAGCATTAATAACCAGAAGGCTCTAGACTATATTGAGAAAGAGTTGGATGTAAAAACTCTATCGGTAACCGAGATAAAAAGAGGCAACATCCATTTTCCATTAAAAATAAGTAAAAAAACATCTTCTGAGGTAGGTGTACTTTAAAATGGAGAAAAATAAAGATTTGAGAAATAATTTTTTTGAAGAAAATGCCTGGGGTTTGTTAACCAGCATTGATCTATATAACTGTAATCCTGAATTGATTCGGGATGCAGAAGCCATAAGAAAATATGTAGATGAGTTATGTCAGCTAATAGAGATGAAAAAATTTGGAGATACTCAGGTGGTAGATTTTGGAGAAGATGAGAGAGTGGCAGGCTATTCAATGACTCAACTAATTGAAACTTCTTTGATTTCCGGTCACTTTGCTAATCTGACCAATGCTGCATATATTGATATTTTTAGCTGCAAATTCTATGATCCTCAGGTTGCGGTAGATTTTACTCAGAAATATTTTCAGGCAAAAGAAGTAAAAATACATTATGTTTTAAGGAAGTAATAACTTTGAGCCAGATGGAATTATGGTTTGGAGAAGAATACGGAAAAGAAAATGGACGTTATCTCCAGATAAGAGTAGATAACGTCCTTGAAAAAGTAAATTCACCCTTTCAGGAGATTGCAGTAGTTCATTCACCCGTATTTGGTAAGATACTTATAAATGATGGTATTGTTATGCTTACTGAAGCTGATGAGGCTGGTTATCATGAAATGATTGTTCATACACCTCTTTGCACTCATCCTAAACCGGAAGAGGTTTTGGTTATAGGAGGCGGAGATGGAGGGACTGTTAGAGAAATCTTGAAGCATTCACAGGTTAAAAAAATAGATGTTTGTGAGATTGACGAACAGGTTATTGATGTCTGTCGTAGACATTTCCCAAATATGGCAAATAGTTTTGATGATAATAAGGTAAAGCTTTACTTTCAGGATGGAGCACAATTCCTTATAGATAGAAAAAACAAATATGACATAATTATTATTGATTCATCAGACCCTGTTGGTCCTGGTACAACTCTGTTTACAGAACAATTTTATCGGGCTATATCAGATTCTTTAAAGAATGACGGAATAGCAGTAAGCCAGATGGAATCTCTATTCTGGCATAGTCAGTTTATAAAAAGCATCTTTGAATTTATTAAAAAAATATTTCCTATCAGTATGTATTATTATACTATGGTACCGACTTATCCCAGTGGCATGATAGGTTTTAGTTTTTGTTCAAAGAAATACCATCCTATTAAGGATTTTAGACCAAATCAGGTGGATATGTTACCAGATCTAAAGTATTACCATACTGATTTACACAAAGCTGCATTTGTTCTCCCTGCTTTTGCTAAAGATATTTTTTAAATAAATAGCATCAGGGTGTAAT
>CAZLMD010000113.1:0-2659 GCA_964560535.1 uncultured Atribacterota bacterium | reverse complement strand
ACTCAATCAGACTCTATTCACAGGGCAGCACTTATTGCCAATCTGGTGGCTTCATATGCTGTGCAGAAGAAAGGAACATGTGAATCTTTCCCTGATCGAAGAGAAATAGACTGGGAGCAATTGGACACGAGAAAAGAAGGTTTGTTTAACAGCCTAAGTTAAGTTATTTAATAATCATTAATTGTATTTAATAGAAATTAAATCAGGAGTTTTAATTATGATAGAAAAATGCCCTTTTTGCCAGATTGTCAGAAAAGAAAAAGATGCCTATATCGTCTATGAAGATGAAAAATGTATAGCATTTTTAGATGCTTATCCCGTTACAGAAGGACATACTCTGGTAATCCCCAAAGAACATTATGAGAATATTTATGAAATCCCGGAAGATTGCCTTGCCCAAATTATGAGAGTATGTAAAAAACTGGCTCTTGACTACCGTCAAATATTCCAGACTGTTGGTTTAAATATTATTCAGTCTAATGGTACTGCAGCAAAGCAAACAATATTTCATTTTCATGCACATATCATACCACGTTATTTTCAGGATGGTCTTGCCCTTTTCCGCCATCACCTCCCCAGAAATGAAAACGACCTTGCCCGAGTCTATAAAAAAATTGTAAACTATTAGTATTATAAAAATAATACTTAATTGTAGAATAGGAAGGCAAATGGATAATATTATTCAATCTTTGCAAAACATTAATAAAAAACACTTATTCCGTAAAAAGGTTATCCTGGTATCTTCTTATCTGGACGGGAACGCTTTTAAAAAAAATCTCACCCTAAAAGGACTTACTGCCTTAAACCTCTGTATTTCAACAATATTTGACATTGCACGAGATATGTGTTTCCCAATTCTATTGAAAAATGGATGGGAAATATTAGATAGCACTCTGGGACAGTTATTGACCCTTGAGATACTTAGAGAATTGCATTTTCAGGGAAAATTATCTTATTTTAAATTACCAATAATTTCACCTTCCTTTGCCAGATCAATATTCAGAACTATTAAAGAAATAAGGGTATCCGGCTACTCCACTGTAAATTTTCCAGAAGAAAGCTTGAAAAACTCACAAAAAATGCAGGATATCTTTCTTATTATGTCCCATTATGAACAAAAACTTAAATTTGCGAAATTGATTGATGAGGCTGATCTTTACTCACAGGCAGAAAAGTTAAATTTAAGAGAAGAAGAGACATTATTTCTGATTCCTCACAATATACCTATGAACGAATTAGAGCTAAGATTTTTTAAGAAAACGATAGAACCCCGGGTAATACCGTTTACATCAGAGTATTCAGAAACATATATGTTGCCACATGAAACTTTAACAGCAAGAAATGAGAAAATAGAAGTTTCGATAGAGGAAGATATTTTTAATAGATTACAGCATAGAGAGGAGATTGATTTTATAAAACTACCTCCTCTGGATATTGAGTTCTATCAGGCTCATGGTGAATATAATGAGGTTAGAGAAGTTTTTAGGAAAATTATGAAAGAACTATATCCTTATGATAGAGTGCAGGTTTTTTATACTACACAAGAGCCTTATTCTCAATATTTCTATCAATTATCCCGACTTTATGGAATCCCTGTTACTTTTCATAGCGGTATCAATATAAAGAATAGCCTTCCCGCTCAGTTTCTATTTTCTCTGCTTGATTGGATTGATGATAATTATAGTATTGATAAATTGATTGCATTGTTAAGTAGTTCTTGTATCAGTATGATACCAGAAGATTCTTTAGCATTACAAAAAATTATTTCATTATTAAGGCAATCTCCTATCGGCTGGGGAAGGGAGAGGTATCTCCCCGGCCTTGATCTGGCTATTGAAGAGAGAAAAAGAAAAATGGAGAATACTTCTGAAGAAAAGATAAGAGAATTGTCTGAAGAGGTAAACTATTTACTCATAATCAAAGAATGGATAGAGAGGGTATTTCAAGAAATTCCTGATTATAAGTATAATTTTAAAATAACTATCTCTGGATTAGCAGGCGGATTGCTGCACCTGGTAAAAAATAATAGGTATAAACAGAATAACAATATTGATCAGGAAGCACTACATATTATTTCACATAAACTGGATACCCTGAAGAAAAATATAAATACAGAGTATCCTGTTAATGAAGCAATAGTATTAATTAAGAATACAATCGAACAGGAACGTATAAACTGTTCTGCACCATTGCCAGGCCATCTGCATATAGCAAGCTATAAAAAAGGTATCTGGATAGATCGCTGTTATACTTTTTTCATAGGAATGGATTACCAAAAATTTCCCGGCAATACAGACGAAGATATGGTTTTAATAACAGAAGAAAAAAAAGACTTTCAACAGATGGTGTGGAACAATAAACAACATGAGGTAGAGCAAATAAGGTTATTACAGCTAATTTTGTCTCAGAAAGGTACGAAGTATTTATCCTTTTCCTGTTATGATACTATTACTCAGCGGGAACAGGTGCCTGCAAACTTTGTACTGCAGCTTTATCGACTTAAAAAAAGAGATATCTCCATAGATTATAATACTTTTTACAAAGACTTGATTTTAGCAAAAAGTTTTATTCCACAAAATAGTGCAGAAATATTAGATGAAGGAGAACTTTTTCTATTTTTTTCCCAAAAAGAAAATATGGACTTACAGCCTTTTTTTAA
>CAZLMD010000112.1:0-2659 GCA_964560535.1 uncultured Atribacterota bacterium | reverse complement strand
TAATAAACTTATCTGAAAACCTCAATGCAAGATTCAAGTCATGAATAACCATAATAACGGAAATATTTTTTGTTTTAGAGATATTACTTATTAACTCCATTACTTCCAATTGGTTTTTTAAATCAAGATTATTCGCCGGCTCATCCAATAAGAGTATACTGGGTTCCTGAACAAGTGCTCTGGCGATAATGACTTTTTGGAATTCTCCGCCACTCAATTCATAGGCATTGCGTAAGGCATATTTGTCTAATTCCATAAGTTTTAATATATTATTGGTAATCTCAAGGTCTTCTTGTGAAGCTTCCCATTTTATAAAAGGCTTCCTACCCAGAAGTACTGTATCAAAAACAGTCATATAATTGTTACCATTGATATTTTGGGGAACATAAGCCATCTTTTGGGCAATTTTTATACTACTCAGTTGTCTTAAATCGAATTTGTCTATAAATACAGTTCCTTTTTGAGGTTTTAATATCTTGTTGATACATTTCAATAAAGTAGATTTTCCAGCCCCATTGATACCCAGGATAGAAACAACCTCTCCTTTATTTACAGAAAATTCAATATTTTTTAAAATATTTTTACCTGTATAAGAAAATTCAACTCCATCTACGGAAAGAATCATAGACTATCACCTTAATTTTTTTGTTAAATCCATCTATTTATTTAAAAATCCAGCTTTGTTTTGATTATATATTTTATGTTCTTAAAGCACCAACCATTAATAAAAATTAAACACTATTTCTTATTAATGATATTATCATTTGTATCTCCTGGTAAGTAAATAGAGAAAGACTGGTGCACCCATAAAAGAGGTTAGTATGCCGACTGGCAAAATCATTGGAGATATGATGGTACGTGCAACAGTGTCAGAAATTAGTAATAATAATGCGCCCATCAAGGCAGAAATAGGGATTAAATATCGATGATCTCCGCCAATTAGTATTCTCACAAGATGAGGGCAGATTAATCCTACAAATCCGATAATCCCCAGAAAAGAAACATTTACTGAAACGAGAAGGGATGCGATAAGCATACCCAATAACCTTGTTTTTTCTGTATTTACCCCCAAAGATTTTGCACTCTCCTCTCCACTTTTTAATGCATTATAATTCCAGCGTTGGTGAATAAAATAGATTAATGAGAGTAGCATAACAACACTCATAATACCAATCTCAGGCCAATTGGGTCGCCCCAGGTCACCAAAAGTCCAGTAAACTATTGCTGCCAGTTGTAAGTCATTGGCAAAATATTGCATCAGCATTGTACCTGCTGTAAATAGTGAACTCATTGCAACACCTGCCAGCACAATTGCTTCAGGTGCAAAACTTTTTATTTTTGCCAGTAAAAGGATTACCGAAACGGCAATCAAAGAGCCTAAAAATGCAAAAACAGTTACAAGATAAGGGCTGTTAATAAAGATTTTACCAGTACTTTCTGCTCCCCCTATACCGAATAAAATAATGGCAAGAGCAGCTCCAAACATGGCGCCATGTGATATGCCAATGGTGTAGGGAGAAGCCAGTGGATTCCTGAGAGTACACTGCATTACAGCACCTGAGACAGATAAGGAGATCCCGGCAATGAGGGCGGCAAAGATTCGGGGCAGACGTATATTCCAGATAATAAGAGTTGCCGATCCGATACCTTTACCGATCAAAGCTCGATAAATTTCAGATAATGAAAGTCTGTAACCGCCAATAGAAAGTGATAGAAGGCTAAATAGGAATAATAAGATTAGCAGTATGCCTCCTATCAATACTTTCTTCTGATTTAGTTCAATATATTGTTCTATTAAATTTTTGTCCACAATTATTTTCAAAGATTGTTATTTAGCCTTATTATACTGTTTAAAAGCATCAAATCTTTCTTTAATAGCATAATAAGATTTTTCTCCGCGAACTCCATAAAATTTACTAAATATCTCTACGCCTTTCCGGTCAAGATCAATATCCTGAAAAAGTTCAGGATAAATCGTTTTGCCTATATAGTAGGCATCAACAATTGCATTCTCTTTGTTATACGTATACCAGCAGAATGGCAAAACAGTATATACTTTTCCTTCTCTAACTGCTTTAAATTCCTTAAAAGGAAGTGCCTGTAATTCATTTTCTATTATAGACAGTGAAACAGGGGATATAAAGATCGTTTCAGGGTTCCAGGCAATCAGTACTTCTTTATCAATATTAACACCAGAACTCATATCAGATAATTCATGTGCAACATTTAGGATATTAGTCCAATTAAATGGTGGCCACTGTGGGTCAGTAGCAGTCATTCCATGTGAACCATAAAAAGCCCGTCCCGCTATATAAGCAGTTATCCTACCTTCATCAGGTATTCCTTTAGTTCTGCGGGCAAGATCGTTGTAATATTCCTCAATATCATTGATTACTTCTTCTGATCTATCTTCTTTATCAAGAACTTTTCCCATAATTCTTAAAGATTTATTAAACATCTCATCCTGATCAGGAGTACCAACAGGATTGGTATATACTGCTATGACGGGAATACCTGTCTTATTCTGTAAATCATCTACAATTCGGACTTCACTTGCTCCTAAAAATATGATATCTGGATTCAATCCAATAATTATTTCATGGTTAAACTCGCTTCCTCCTACCCCCACATTGACAACAGGTAAATCATATAACTCAGG
>CAZLMD010000111.1:0-2673 GCA_964560535.1 uncultured Atribacterota bacterium | reverse complement strand
TCTGATTCTAATTTCATCATATACTGTTTTAATACAATGGCATTATTCTTTTCTGTATCTTTATAGCTATACAATAATGTTATCTGCTCATTCCGATGAAGTTTAAGTAAACTTTTCAGCTTTTCCCGGTACTTTTCAAGTTCTAATAGATACCTTTTTTCAAATTCTTCCCAGCTTACTTCTTCTAAATGAAAGGCTTTTCGCAGTTCTTCAGAAGGAGCTATATCTTTAATCCATTCATCAATTTTTGCCTTCTCTTTAGAAAGCCCCCTGGGCCAGAGTCGATCAATCAAAATTCGATATCCATCTTGTGGAGTTGGCTGTTCATAGATACGTTTTATCATTATGGCCATTTCTTTTCCTCCTAACCTCCTAATATAGAAATATTAAATTAATATATTTACATTTTTTATTATAATACAGACAGGCAAAAGAGTAAAAATTTTCCATTACTTAAAAGCTATATTTGCATAAGTAATTTATTAGACAATTATTAAGCTTGCTATTAATCCTACTCCTGACTCCTGACAATCGACAATAATTATAAAAAAGTTTTTTTGTTAGCCAGATTAACCGGACAATCGGGTCAATTGACATAGTAATATTTTTTTGATACAATCTTTGAAAGTATCTTACTGCTTGTTTATTAATTACATCTTTTAGTAAAAGCATCTGTTCGTTCACAATCACCCAAATTCCCTCACTTCACCTTAAGATTTCTTATTATTTTATTTTGTGTTTTTAAAATAAAACTATGGAGGTTTTAGTAATGAAAACATTAAATACAAGTCCTGTTTTTACCCCTATCTCTGTCGGAAATATCAAACTAAAAAATAGATTAGTTGTTGCACCAATGGTAACTGTATATTGTGACCAAGATGGAATGGCAACTGAGCGATTTATTGCCTACCATGAGGCTAAAGCGAGAGGCGGATGGGGCATGATTATTGTAGAAGACTATGCGGTAGACCCTTCAGGAAGAGGATTTTGGACTCCTGGCTTATGGAAAGATGAACAAATAGAATCACACAAACAGTTGACTGAAAGAATACATAAAGCTGGTGCCAAGATTGTCGCCCAAATTTATCATGCCGGAAGGCAAACCAGTTCAGCAATTATTGGAGAACAGCCAGTTTCTGCTTCCCCCCTACCCTGCCCTGTTTTAGGAGAAATTCCTCGTGAATTATCAATTCCAGAAATTAAAAAGATAGTTACCCAGTTTGGTGATACTGCTTTACGAGCAAAAAAAGCTGGTTTCGATGGTGTTGAAGTACACGGAGCTCATGGTTATTTAATAGCTCAATTTATGTCCAAGTATTCGAACAAACGTGGCGATGAATACGGTGGCTCTTTAAAGCATCGTATCAGATTCCCTTTAGAAATTATTGAAGATATTAGAGAAAAATGTGGTCCTGACTTTATGATTTGTTTCAGAATTTCTGGAGATGATAAAGTACCAGGCGGCAGAACTATTGAAGAAACAAAGGCAATAGCCATAAGATTGGAGAAGAAAGGTGTTGACCTTCTCCATGTTTCTGCCGGAACTTATGAAAGTGTATGGGCTATTATACCTCCTATGAATGTTGACCCTGGCTGGATCGTCGACTATGCTGCTGAGGTAAAAAAAGTTGTCAACATTCCAGTCATGACTGTTGGGCGTATAAATGACCCATTTATGGCTGAAAGCATATTATTATCAGGAAAAGCTGATCTGGTTGCAATGGGTAGAGCATCTCTTGCAGACCCTGAACTGCCAAATAAATTCGCCAATGGTCAGTATGATGATATTAACCATTGTATTGGATGTCAACAGGGGTGTCTTGAAATCCTATTTGTCAATGAACCAATACGTTGCCTGGTTAATCCATCTTTAGGGTTTGAATATTTAAACGAATTTAAAAAAGCCGAATGTCCTAAAAATATTACCGTGGTAGGATCAGGTCCGGCTGGCCTGGAAGCGGCCAGAACCGCTGCGTTAGCAGGACATCAGGTTACCCTGTATGAAAAAGAAGGATATCTTGGTGGACAATTCGCTACAGCATCTATACCGCCATCTAAAGGTGATATTTCTTCATTTGTCTCTTATTTAGCAAATCAAATAAAAAAACTTGGTGTTACCATAAAAACAAATACTGAATATACACCATCAATTTGTGATAAAGAGAATCCAGATTTGGTAATTATTGCTACCGGTTCTTCTCATAGCAGACCACCTATCACCGGAATTGATAGAGAGAATGTTGTCACTGCATCAGACGTATTATTAGGGAAAGTCAGCACCAAGGATAATGTTGTAGTAGCAGGCGGAGGACAGGTCGGCTGTGAAACAGCTGTTTACCTCGCTTCTTTAGGTAAACAGGTTACCATAGTTGAAATGTTGTCAACACTCGCAGCAGATGAAGAGATGACTCGCCGTATATTTTTAATGAAGGCAATAAAAGAATATGATATCGAATGTTTCACTGAAACAAAGATTAAAGGAATTGATGTAGACTGTATACAGTGCGAAACCTGTCTGGATACCATAGAAATTGAGGCTGCTACAGTTGTTCTCGCCCTGGGAATGGAATCTAATAATAAACTTGCTAAGGAATTGGAAGGAAAAGTTCCTATCAAGGTTATTGGAGATGCTACAGAGGCGAGAGATGCCCTTGAAGCTGTTAGAGAGGGCTA
>CAZLMD010000110.1:0-2688 GCA_964560535.1 uncultured Atribacterota bacterium | reverse complement strand
AAGACTGCTGTACCTGTTATAAAAGAAAACATATTTGCCTATCTTCTCCTACATAATTATGATAGTTGTGTATGTGTATATATGTAATGTCATAAATACAATATTTTTATTTTTTATATATTGTTTATTTGTATTTAGATATATCAGCACAATACATCTATTATATAGTATATGTAATATAATATATACCGATATTTCGCCGATACAGAAGTATTTCTTTTCCCGTCATGCGAGACATGTTGAAAACATGTCTCGGCAATCACATTCGCTGTTACCCGCATAAAACATTCTTCGATACTTGTATGTTCACTAATACTAAATCCCCAAGCATAATTGAATGAGATTGCTTCGTCGCTTCGCTTCTCGCAATGACAAAAGAGGATGTGCCTCACAGAGACAAAAAAGAAGATCCCTCACAATTACGAGAGGTACTTGCTATAATTCCATCTTTATTATTGCAGAAGATTATTTCTTTTCTAATAAATATCGAAAGAAATATGACAGTATTTCGTCTCCTGTCATTGCGAGACATGTTGAAAACATGTCGCGGCAATCTCATCCCCTGTTACCCGCACCCTCCCTCTTTGACCTAAACATTAATGAAAAACTATTAACTACGTAAGAGTAACCAGAAGCAAATAATTGAAAAAATTACAATTTTTTACCCATAATATAATGTGGAAGTGTTTCACCGCTTAAATATCGTAAAAAAGAGTATTCCCCTTTAAATAAAATCTCAAAACCGAGTTTTAGAAAGAAGCTCTTTGCCCTCTCAGAAAGAACCCCGAAATGAATACCCTTAACCCTTCTAATCTTTAAATATTTTAAAAAATGATTTACCAGAAGTGTGCCTGCCATCTTCCCTCTGTATTGTGCCGCTATATTGACATGTAATGTTGCAGGGTATTCCATATAAAAATCTGGAACATTGAACTCACCTCTGAAGAGACTCCTTATAATATTTTCAAATAACTTCAGATTATGTGAACGGAATAATAAGCCATTTGAAAACATCTTTTTAGCTATATCAGGTATGATTGTATATTTTATCTTCTTACGCATCTCAAGAACATCTTCGCTGCCCAGCACATAACCGATAATTTCACCATCTTTCTCAGCTATAAAACAGGATTGAGGTTCATATTCTATAAAATAGGATGTAAGCAGATCAGCGAATATTGTCTCATCAAGCAGCTCGTCTTTATATTCCGCAAAGATGCTGTTCTCTACACTGATTCTATGGACCGCCCTCTTCTCTTCAGTCCTATAATTTCTTATTATTATATCTGCCATATTTAGCCATATCACCTTTTCATTTTATTATGCCTCTTTGCCTCTTTCTTGATTTTAAAAAATAGAGGCTCAATATTCATAGTAAATAATAAAGATAAAAACAAAAGATAAAGAGTGGTGTCTAAATATTTTCCCTGTTCATAACTTGAAAAAACAGCCAACTATTCATGAATTATTGTATTTAATTAATACATCCAAGTTAATAAGTTAAGTTTTTATAAATTTAAAAATATCTATAAAAGATTACTCAGTGGCAAAGAGTTCATTCTCTCTAATAGATGCTTCCAGAAGATTTTTTAGCAAAGGATTTCTAAGCTGGCTGGAATAAGCCCTGAGAGCCCTCTCCTTAGCCTCTTTGTTTTCTGCTGAAAGCATAAATTTTTCCCAGCCCCCTTCAATCGTTACAAGCTCAAGAGGCGGTAATACGAATAAATCGGGTGCATATTTTTTGGGATGTGGAAAATAACCATGGTGTACCAGATATTTATAGTAAAAAATCTTTTCAGCAAGCTTTTCTACCACTTCCAATTCTTCCCAGACCTCTTCTTTAACCAGATCTTCATATTCTCCCAGATATTCCTTTACTTCAACCTTCTCCTTCATTTCCCTTAAGATCTCCTCTATTTTTTTACCCAGTGTGGAATGGTCTCTATGTGTATCATCAGGATGCGGGTAAAAGAGTATATCCGGCTGGTATTCTTCAATAATTCCCATCAGCTCATCTTTCAGTTCAATCTGATTGGCAAAATAGAGTCTGCTGTCAGGGTAATCCAGATAGATTAAATTTTCCCGGGAAACTCCAAGTAGATTTGTGGCGCTTTCAAATTCTATATAACGCAATGGTCCCAAATTTCGCCTGTTTCCATCTGTCACCAGGATAATATAGAGATCTGCTCCTCTCATAATAGATTCATTGATATATCCTCCGCAGGCAATGGTTTCATCATCAGGATGCGGGGCAAAGATCAATACTGTATCACCTTTCTCCGGTAATTTAACATCATTCAAAAAGTATATAGTCATCTGGGGTAAGACCGGATTTGTACGTATATACCAGAATATCAATAAAGCTGAAACAATGATAATTGCCAGTATTATCAGCTGGTATCTCCTATTGTTTCTGATTTTGTTTAATATTTTTCCCATTATTTTCCTTTTTTTATTATCATAGATTTCCTTTTTATTATTGTAAATTATAGAGATACGAAACTGGGAATATCATAATATATTTGCAGAATCTTTACAATAAAATTTATCACACCCCTTCAGGTATTTAAAATAAAAAACGGGAAATCTTCATAAAGATTCCCCGGCTTGCATTATATTTAATTTTACAAAAAATAACAGAAAAAGAATTAATTTCCCCCTGTCATTCTTTGACTAATCATTGGTATA
>CAZLMD010000109.1:1339-2697 GCA_964560535.1 uncultured Atribacterota bacterium | reverse complement strand
GCTGCAGGCATAAGGTCAGAGCCATCAAAGCGAAATACTGATGCTTCCCCTAAAAATTGAGCTGCTTTTCTAGTTATATCATCCGGGTACACATCAGGATTTACCTTCTGATTAGGTGCTAGTTTTCCTAACTCACTAACCCAGATTTCCTGTGCTGAGGCAGATGCAATATATTTCATAAAGGCTCTTGCTTCCGGTGTGTCATTGAACATAGCTAACATATCTGCCGCACCCAGAGCAGGATTGCCGAATTCTTTTTTAATTGACGGAAATGGGAAGAAATCAAAGTCCTCTCCTGCTACTAAATCAGGAAAATGTTCTTCGATAAAACTCTTAATAAAGGTGGCTTGACGATGCATATAGGCATTTGGGGGATCAGTAAACAATGCATCAGGGGAATCACCAAAGGGAATAGTCAGGACTGCATTGGGTCCACCATAGACATATTTATCGCTAAGAGCAATCTCTCCAAAAATTTCAAATGCCTCTACAATTGTTTCATCTGTCCAGGCAATTTGATGATTTACCCATGCATCATAAGTATCTGGAGAGGCAATGCGAAGCATGATATCTTCGATCCAGTCAGTACCAGGCCATCCGCTGGCAGCTCCTGATTCTAATCCAATCGCCCAGGGTGTATTTCCATCGGCAATCATTTTATCTGATAGCATCTTGAGCTCATCCCATGTATCAGGTATATTGTATCCAGCCGCGGCAAAGGCTTTAGGGTTATACCAGATCAGGCTCTTTAGATCTGCTGAGATAAAAATTGCATGTATTTTGCCCTGGTATGAACCTAGATCTATCCATGCATCAGAATAATCAGATTTCAGAGCATCAATATTCATAAAAGTAGAGAGGTCAATTAATCTACCATCTCTAGCAAATTCCTGCATTTGCCCTGGATTGGGCATAACTGAGATATCGGGAGGATTCCCTGCCTCAACCCTGGTAGTCAGGATAGCCGGTAAATCACGGGTACCGGTAAATTCAACTTTAATGCCAGTCTCTTTTTCAAATGGTTCCACCATTTTAAGAAAAGCATCGGCTTCGGCTCCTGTCCATACTGCCATCACTGTAACACTTTGTCCAACAACATTAAAACCACAAAATAATAGTATACACATTAATACTAATATGAAACTATACTTTTTCAAAGTACAGACCCTCCTTTTAACATTCTTTCTCTAATATACCAATACAAATAGCATTTTTATTATGCTTCTTTCCTCCTTTCATATAAAGAGATTTTTGTGAAAATGTTTTAGCGAGGCTGTAACTGTAGAATGATTGAAGTGATTATTCATTTTTTTATTATTTTTGATATTAACATAAATTGATTTACTATGCAAATGAGT
>CAZLMD010000109.1:0-1239 GCA_964560535.1 uncultured Atribacterota bacterium | reverse complement strand
CTATATGTGGCTAAATATATTTAATAATTGGGCAACATTAGTAATCTCTATAATCTGCCAGTACCCATTCATGTTTCTCATCTTTATTTCAACCAAGAAGTTTGCCTTATTAGTTTTATCATAATAAGTCAATACAAGTGATGAAGAATTCTGTCCTGCTTTAGAGTGATTTATAGATTGAAACTCCCAGTCTTCCGGATCTACTTTTCCTTTTATTGCCTTTATAATTATAGCAGTTAAATTGTTGTCTTCCCCTGATTCATTGCCTTTCGAGTCATTACTGGCAACATATTTGTAGACTTCTTCTTTAATGATTTGGTTTAAATTTGGTTTTACCATTGAAAGAAGCCCATAACCAATCTCATTACGCATTACGACCCATCGACTATCATTCTCTGAATCTGAAACAATATAGTATTGCCAGATCTGATCAATAGCATTATCTACGGTCCTGTCTAGATCTATATATTTATCAAAAGCCGATTGATCATTTCTTGAAATCACTTTTTTTAACTGTTTTAAACTATACTGCGGAGAAATTATTATCCTCCAACATATTATTATAGTAATGATAACAATAACTGAAATAAGAAGGAAAAATAACTTTCTTTTCACTATTACACCATTATTTTTAATTATCAAGATAATTATTCTTAAACAATATTTGAACAGCTGTATTGATTAAATGAATTGCTAAAGACGGATTAGAAAAATCAAATCTATCTTTAGCAATTCAACGCTATTACATTGTCTTACTGACAATGTAAACGATATTACTTTGTGTAGAAGTATTTATACTTACTATTATCATGACTTATTATCCACTAATGCAGGTAAGTATATTTTATATTTTTATTTCAATTCAAGTTCATCCAATAATGGTAATAGCTCTGTGGCAATATAGGCTACTGCCGGTCCACCGCCCATAAATACCGCAACATTTGCTGCTTCTAAAATTTCTTCTTTATTTGCCCCTTCTTTCACTGCTTCTACAGTATGAAACTGAATACAGGGTTTACATCTGATAACCACACCTATGGACAAGGCCATTAATTCCTTTATCTTACGACTCAGTGCCCCATCTTTAACACATTCTTGATCTAATTTCATAAAATAATTCATTACAGAAGGCACTTCTTTACCCAATTGTTCTAACTGTTTTGTCATCTTTTTGATTTCTTCAGTCATTTTTTATTTCTCCTTGTTTGTATTATCTAATTTACTTAGATTACCATTATT
>CAZLMD010000108.1:0-2781 GCA_964560535.1 uncultured Atribacterota bacterium | reverse complement strand
TTGCTAAATTTCCTAATTCATATTCATAATATTGCATAATATTGATATCCTCTCCTTATTACTTTTGTCCCTTGGATTTAAACAAGTTACTTACTTTCACTTTCATTAAAACACATTGAATAAAAATATAAGTCGTAGTCGTATAAACATTCCTCCTCTATTTTTTATTGTTCATTACGCAGCAACTACTCTGCGGCAGATTTAATTACCAGAAGATACTTTTTCCTAATTAAGGCAATGTTAGGCCACCATCGATTATTATTGTTTGCCCTGTAATATATGAAGCATCATCGCTGGCAAGGAAAACAACCATTTCTGAAAGGTCCTTCGGGTTGCCTAATCGTCCTATCGGAATCCCAGAGGCTATTCTTTCCCTGGCACCTTCAACTGAAAGTGTTTGTCTGTTAAAATTGGTATCAATAAAACCTGGGGCAATGCCATTTACATTGATGTTATATTCAGCTAAATCCATTCCAAGTTGTCCGGTAAGTCCTTTTAACGCGGCCTTAGATACATTATAGGCAAGATTGTCAACGGTATAGACAAAGGCACAGATTGAAGAAACAATAATAATTTTCCCTCCCCCATTTATCTTCATTTTCTCAGCTACCGCTTGGCTTAAAAAAACAGGGGCCTTCAAGTTAATTTTCATGGTAATATCCCATTCTTCTTCTGACAGATTTTCAAGTCTTTGTTTGTCTAATTGTATGCCTGCATTATTTATAAGGATATCTATTTTGCCAAATCTTTCTATTGTCTTACTTACCAGGTTATCAATATCTTCTTTTTTGGTAATATCTGCTTTAATAATGAGGACATCTCTCTCTAGTTTTTCAATATCTTGAGATGTTCCTTTAGATGAGTCTACATCTATATCTGCAATAACAATGTGGGCACCAGCTTTCGCTAGTGATAATGATATTGCCCTTCCAATATTCCTCCCGCCTCCGGTTACAATCGCAATACGATCTTTTAGTTTCATAAAACACCCTCTTCTGCTTTCCTATTAACTTCATAGATTTAACACTGTAGACCAAGTTACTAATTTAATGTAATTATCTCTGTTAGTGTATAAATGCGTAAAATGAACTTACAGCGAGAACCCACCATCAACAATTATTGATTGACCTGTCAGGTATGAAGCTTCGTCTGAAACTAAAAACAATGCAACACTTGCAATCTCCTCTGGCTGGGCAAATCGGCCCATAGGGATTTTATCTGTCCAAACTTTCATTGCTTTTTCAGGATCTCCCTTTTCACTGAAAAACTTTTTAGACATGGGGGTCAGGGTATCACCAGGGCATATAGTATTTGCCCTAACATTGTTTTTAGCATAGTCATAGGCTATTTGTCTGATTAATCCAACTACTCCGGTCTTAGATGCAGTATATGGAGCCTGGTTCGGGGAGGTTGCATGTGCTAAAACAGATGCTGTGCTTAATATAGCTCCTCCATTTTCTAACATATGAGGAATGGCATATTTACATCCAAGATAAACAGATTTTAGGTTTATATCTATTGACCTTTGCCAGGCATCTTCGTCAGTATCTACAACAGTGTGTGCCAGATCGATACCAGCATTATTAAAAATAATATTCAATCCTCCGAACTCTTTTACTGCAGAATCTACCAGGTTTTTTACCTCATCTTCTTTTGTAACATCTGTCTTTACAAAAATGGCTTCTCCACCATTTTTTTTAATCAACTCTACAGTCTCTTCTCCTCCGATTTTATCTATATCAGCTACAACAACTTTTGCCCCTTCTTTAGCAAACAATTCGGCAGAACTTCTGCCTATACCAGAGCCACTTCCAGTTATTATTGCTATCTTGTTCTTTAACCTCATGGTTTAAATTCTCCTTTATTTAGATAAGTATTTTTACAATTTTTTATATATTTATCGTTAGTTTGTAACGTAATAATCATCAGATTATTTTCTTTATCCCATGAATAAATATGGTAAAAAAGTTGAAACAGATGGGATAAATATTACTATCAAAGCTGTTGGTAAAAAGGCAAACAATAGGAACATTATTGTAGGTGTAATAAATTCCTTTAAGGGGAGATCCCCTGCTATATGTCCACCAAGGTATAACAAGGCAGCTACAGGGGGAGTAATCAGCCCAACGGCTGCAAAAACCACAGTTATTGCCATAAAATGGTATGGGTCAAAACCTATACTTTTAGCAATTGGTAAAAATAAAATTGCTGAGATAATGGTTAAAGAACCATCATCTATTATCATTCCCAGGAAAGTCAAGAGTAGAGCTAATAGTAAAATTATAGCAAATTTATTTGTTGTAACTTGTAATATTAAAGCTAGTAGCTGTTCTGAAACCTGTTCAATAACCAATACCCTGCTCATAACCATAAAAAAGAATAACAATATAAGAACACTACCAACTAGTTTTGACGAATCTAGAAATATTCCTCCAATTTTATTTACCTTGATAGTACGGTATACGAGTACTCCCAATATTAGAGCATATGCTGCTCCAATTGCCGCTGACTCTGTCGGGGTTGCAATCCCTCCATAAATAACTCCCAAAACAACAACTGGAATTAAGAGAGTAAGGAAATTTTCTTTGAATGATTTACCTATAATTCTCAAATGTTCACTATTGCTAATTTTTGGTGGGTTAGTAATATTGGGACAAAATCTGGGAGAAATGATGTAATGGGTAACTAGTAAAAAAAACATTAAAACAAGGCCTGGTCCTAATCCGGTTAAAAAGCAACGAGCTATTGATAATCTGCCTAAAAATCCGAATAAGATTGCAT
>CAZLMD010000107.1:0-2781 GCA_964560535.1 uncultured Atribacterota bacterium | reverse complement strand
TATTTGCTAAATTTCCTAATTCATATTCATAATATTGCATAATATTGATATCCTCCTTTTACTTTTGTCCCTTGGATTTAAACAAGTTAATTACTTTCACCTTCATTAAAACACATTGAATATAAATATAAGTCGTAGTCGTATAAACATTCCTCCTTTATTTTTTATTGTTCATTATGCAGCAACTACTCTGCGGCAGATTTAATTACCAGAAGATACTTATTCCTAATTAAGGCAATGTTAGTCCACCATCAATTATTATTGTTTGCCCTGTAATATATGAAGCATCATCGCTGGCAAGGAAAACAACCATTTCTGAAAGGTCTTTCGGGTTACCTAATCGTCCTATTGGAATTCCAGAGGCTATCCTTTCTCTGGCACCCTCAACTGAGAGGGTCTGTCTATTAAAATTAGTATCAATAAAACCTGGAGCAATGCCATTTACATTGATGTTATATTCAGCTAAATCCATTCCAAGTTGTCCGGTAAGTCCTTTTAACGCGGCCTTAGATACATTATAGGCAAGATTGTCAACGGTATAGACAAAGGCACAGATTGAAGAAACAATAATAATTTTCCCTCCCCCATTTATCTTCATTTTCTCAGCTACCGCTTGGCTTAAAAAAACAGGGGCCTTCAAGTTAATTTTCATGGTAATATCCCATTCTTCTTCTGACAGATTTTCAAGTCTTTGTTTGTCTAATTGTATGCCTGCATTATTTATAAGGATATCTATTTTGCCAAATCTTTCTATTGTCTTACTTACCAGGTTATCAATATCTTCTTTTTTGGTAATATCTGCTTTAATAATGAGGACATCTCTCTCTAGTTTTTCAATATCTTGAGATGTTCCTTTAGATGAGTCTACATCTATATCTGCAATAACAATGTGGGCACCAGCTTTCGCTAGTGATAATGATATTGCCCTTCCAATATTCCTCCCGCCTCCGGTTACAATCGCAATACGATCTTTTAGTTTCATAAAACACCCTCTTCTGCTTTCCTATTAACTTCATAGATTTAACACTGTAGACCAAGTTACTAATTTAATGTAATTATCTCTGTTAGTGTATAAATGCGTAAAATGAACTTACAGCGAGAACCCACCATCAACAATTATTGATTGACCTGTCAGGTATGAAGCTTCGTCTGAAACTAAAAACAATGCAACACTTGCAATCTCCTCTGGCTGGGCAAATCGGCCCATAGGGATTTTATCTGTCCAAACTTTCATTGCTTTTTCAGGATCTCCCTTTTCACTGAAAAACTTTTTAGACATGGGGGTCAGGGTATCACCAGGGCATATAGTATTTGCCCTAACATTGTTTTTAGCATAGTCATAGGCTATTTGTCTGATTAATCCAACTACTCCGGTCTTAGATGCAGTATATGGAGCCTGGTTCGGGGAGGTTGCATGTGCTAAAACAGATGCTGTGCTTAATATAGCTCCTCCATTTTCTAACATATGAGGAATGGCATATTTACATCCAAGATAAACAGATTTTAGGTTTATATCTATTGACCTTTGCCAGGCATCTTCGTCAGTATCTACAACAGTGTGTGCCAGATCGATACCAGCATTATTAAAAATAATATTCAATCCTCCGAACTCTTTTACTGCAGAATCTACCAGGTTTTTTACCTCATCTTCTTTTGTAACATCTGTCTTTACAAAAATGGCTTCTCCACCATTTTTTTTAATCAACTCTACAGTCTCTTCTCCTCCGATTTTATCTATATCAGCTACAACAACTTTTGCCCCTTCTTTAGCAAACAATTCGGCAGAACTTCTGCCTATACCAGAGCCACTTCCAGTTATTATTGCTATCTTGTTCTTTAACCTCATGGTTTAAATTCTCCTTTATTTAGATAAGTATTTTTACAATTTTTTATATATTTATCGTTAGTTTGTAACGTAATAATCATCAGATTATTTTCTTTATCCCATGAATAAATATGGTAAAAAAGTTGAAACAGATGGGATAAATATTACTATCAAAGCTGTTGGTAAAAAGGCAAACAATAGGAACATTATTGTAGGTGTAATAAATTCCTTTAAGGGGAGATCCCCTGCTATATGTCCACCAAGGTATAACAAGGCAGCTACAGGGGGAGTAATCAGCCCAACGGCTGCAAAAACCACAGTTATTGCCATAAAATGGTATGGGTCAAAACCTATACTTTTAGCAATTGGTAAAAATAAAATTGCTGAGATAATGGTTAAAGAACCATCATCTATTATCATTCCCAGGAAAGTCAAGAGTAGAGCTAATAGTAAAATTATAGCAAATTTATTTGTTGTAACTTGTAATATTAAAGCTAGTAGCTGTTCTGAAACCTGTTCAATAACCAATACCCTGCTCATAACCATAAAAAAGAATAACAATATAAGAACACTACCAACTAGTTTTGACGAATCTAGAAATATTCCTCCAATTTTATTTACCTTGATAGTACGGTATACGAGTACTCCCAATATTAAAGCATATGCTGCCCCAATCGCTGCTGACTCTGTCGGAGTTGCAATCCCTCCATAAATAACCCCCAAAACAACAACTGGAATTAAAAGAGTTAGAAAATTTTCTTTGAATGATTTACCTATAATTCTCAAATGTTCACTGTTACTGACTTTTGGTGGGTTAGTAATATTGGGACAAAATCTGGGAGAAATGACGTAATGAGTAACTAGTAAAAAAAACATTAAAACAAGGCCTGGTCCTAACCCTGTTAAAAAGCAACGAGCTATTGATAATCTGCCTAAAAATCCGAATAAGATTGCAT
>CAZLMD010000106.1:0-2826 GCA_964560535.1 uncultured Atribacterota bacterium | reverse complement strand
GTTTTTCATGTGGGGGCATCTAAAACATTTGGAATTAGTATTGGTAGTGCATCGATTCTAACAGGTGCAGCTGTTGTTTTTTTCGCAATATTGCTGAAGGAAAAGCTAGGGCTGGGTACTATCCTTAACATGGTATTGGTCGGCCTTTTTTTAGATATGATTATGGCACTAAATGTTATACCGGTCCTTGATAATTTTGTTCTGGGGATCTCTATGTTGTTATTAGGTTTAATTGTTATTGCTGTGGGTTCATACCATTATATGAAAGCAGGATTGGGTACAGGGCCAAGAGATAGTCTGATGGTTGCATTTACCAGAAGAACAGGTTTGCCGATAGGTGTTTGCCGTGGAGCGATTGAGTTTTTAGCAGTCATTCTTGGCTGGCAACTGGGTGGCATGGTTGGTGTTGGTACAATTGTGGCAGCCTTCACAATTGGTTTTTGGGTACAAACTATTTTTAAATTATTCAAATTTGATGCAACTAAAATAAAACATGAGTCAATCATCTATACTATAAAACTTTTATTTAAAGGTAATAAATAGATTTTACGTATATCATTATTAGTTGTTTTGATATGTCTCGCTTTTTTAAAACACTAAGCCCAATAATACTTAATGATAAAGAAAAAATTGTAATTAATGAGGTTTAAACATAATACACAAGTTAAATATATCCTCCTGATTATTGCTAATTAATGGTGAAAATAAAAACAAACAATAAATACTGTTATAACTTAAATAACCGATGCCCTCTTGCTGTTTTAAAAGTATTTGAAAAATGATAATATAGTGGTATTAATAAAAAATAAGGATATAAAATGGATCTCTTCCATAAACAAGTAAATAAAGATAATGTGGTGACGCCTCTGGCTGATAGAATGAGGCCAAAAAGCCTGGATGATTTTACTGGACAGGAAAAAATTATCGGTCAAGGGAAGCCTTTGAGAATAGCAATGGAAAAAGACCAGCTTCAATCACTTATTTTTTGGGGTCCTCCTGGATCAGGGAAAACAACACTTGCAATGATTATTGCACAAATAACCAGGGGCTATTTTGTCAAGTTTAGTGCTGTTATCTCTGGTATTCCCGATCTAAAAGAAGTAATCAAAGAGATTAAACAGCGTTTAAATTTTCATAAACAGAGATCTATTCTATTTGTTGATGAGATTCATCGCTTTAATAAGACACAGCAGAATGCCTTCCTTCCTTATGTAGAAGATGGAACAATTATCCTGGTAGGAGCTACTACTGAAAATCCTTCTTTTGAAATTATTTCCCCCCTTCTTTCACGGTCTAATATCTATGTGTTAGACCCTTTGACAGAGAATGATCTGTTTAAAATTGTTGAACGAGCCATAAATGATAAAGAGAATGGATATGGAAAGCTGTCAGTAGAGATTAACAAAGAAGTGATAAACCTTATTGCCCAAATATCATACGGAGATGCTCGGGTAGCCTTAAACATTTTAGAAGCCGCAGTTAATACTAAAATAGATTTATTAACAGAAAAAGGTAAAATTATTATAGATAAAAAGTTAATCGAGGAAATTGTCCAGAAAAACCTACTTAGATATGATAAAGATGGAGAGGAGCATTATAATCTGATTTCAGCTTTACATAAGAGCATGCGTGATTCCGACCCAGATGCGGCTATTTATTGGGTTGTAAGAATGATCGAGGCTGGTGAAGACCCGCTCTATATTGCCCGCAGGCTAATAAGGTTTGCTTCGGAAGATATTGGAAATGCAGACCCCCGGGCACTTTCTATTGCAGTTTCAGCAATGCAGGCAGTTCATTTTATTGGAATGCCTGAGGGTGACTTAGCACTGGTGCAAGCAGCGGTCTATTTAGCTACTGCACCCAAAAGCAATGCCATTTATAAAGGAAGAAAACTGGTAGGGCAGGATATAAAACGGTATGGCTCGTTACCGGTACCTCTTGTTATTCGTAATGCTCCAACCAGGATGATGAAAGATATGGGCTATGGAACTGGATATCAATATGCCCATGATTTTCAGGATGCTTTAGTCGAGCAACAACACCTTCCTGAACGGCTGAAAAAAAATAAATATTATTTCCCATCCGGAAGAGGCATGGAAAAATATATTCAAGAAAAAATGGAACAAAGCGAAAATACAAAAAAGTTATTACAGATAAAAAAAGAGAACAAGAGCAGAGAGAAAGATTGATGAGAGCAAGTATAAAGTTTTATTCAGGTTTTGAAATATATTTGAAAGATAATTCTAATAAACTTTTAGAATTAAGTCTTGATTCAAAAGAGACCATTGTTTCAGTATTGAATCGATTCTTGCCAGAGGAGTCTATAGGTTTTGTTGGTATGGTTTTGGTTAATAAAAAGATTAAAGATTTTAATTATCAGGTAGCAGATGGAGATATAATTGAAGTATTTCCAGTTATCGGTGGTGGATAGAGCGAATTTAAGCAATACCTTTAAGAAAGGACTAAAATGGAACAGCAAAAAAAGCTAAGGTTAGGGATACTGTTTGGGGGAAAATCTGGTGAACATGAGGTTTCTTTCCGCTCAGCCTCTTCAGTTATTAAGGGAATTAATTTAGAAAAATACGAACCAATACCAATAGGTATTACTAAAAAAGGGTATTGGCTATCACCAGAAGAAAGCCGACATGCTTTACTCTCTGGAAGGGTTGATGGGGAAGATATTATATGCTGGGAAAGCAAAACAGATGAACACCAGTTTCTTATCGTTAAAGAGAGTAATGGAAAAAGAAACTACTCTGTTTTAGAAAAATTAGATGTAATATTTCCACTATTACATGGGCCATTCGGTGAAGATGGTACGATTCA
>CAZLMD010000105.1:0-2882 GCA_964560535.1 uncultured Atribacterota bacterium | reverse complement strand
ACTTTTAAAGTTATTATTTTATCTCCAATTATGGGGGAATTGTGACACAGTCTGAATGACAGGAACAGAAAGGCTCCCTTATTTAACTTAGATAAAGAAAGAATACCTCTGCAATGATGTAAGGAGTGCAGATATAAGTAGAAGAGATTGCCATACCCATCCCATGCAGGTTAGCAACAACAGAATGAGAAAGATTCTTGTTAATAGTGGAAACTGGAAGGCTTATGGTGATGACATTCAGGTAAATAGCTTTTGGTTTTTTAAATTTTATCCATTGATGTTTTATTGCCAACATTTAGCTAAAAGAGTTTGGCTAATTTAATTACATGGGTAGTATTTCTCATTAAGAACATAAGTTACTGTATACTATTTTTATGTTAGGCATGACGCAATAAAAATGTTTATATATAAAAAGAAAGCCTCCGGGAATTCCCGGAGGCTTGTTATTCAAGTTTAGATATTGTTAATAATTAGAATTTGACTTCGATACCAGCATAGATTTTGGTAGCATCATTATTAATGACCCATTCATCATCATCTGACCAGTCTGCAATGTCAGCTTCCCAATCATTCATTTCAACTCCAACCTTTAAGACAGTGTTTTTAGCCACGTCGTATTTCAGTTGAGCTTCAGCACTGTAGAAAGGAACATCTGCTGAGGAAATACGTCCTTCTAATATCAGCTGCATTGGATCATCCGGGAAGGCGTATGATACATTAGCCATAGCTGTGTATACGGGTACTGCAGTGAATAAGTAGTCTCCATGTACGTTAACGACAAATTCATCATCATCACCAAAGGTGAGGTTCAGATATTCAGCTTCCACAAAAATATCACCACTTTCCAATCTGTACTGTGCTAGGATATAAGCTGTTTCGTCTGGATTATCTTCGTTAATATTGGTGAAGTCTAACTGCAAGCCAACTCTGTTTCTCTTTAAATTAGCGAAAGCAGAATCCATTCTGTAATCCCACTTTGGAGTAACTTTGATCTGAAGATCATCATCGTCATCTGTTAGCATGAAGCCGAGAGCAACGGTTACACCAACTTCGTCGGCATTGTATTTGCTGTTGTCAAGATCAAATCCGGGCTGAGTGTACCAGCCGGTAACAGCCAGATCAATACAATCATCATCGCCGAAGATAGCATTAACTTTAGCAGCTGCGCCAAAAGCTATATCGTTAAGATCGCTGACTATGCCGCCTTCTAAGGCTAACTTAACCTGAGCATCATCGTCATCATCGGTTAAATTGAAGCCAACATTGGCTCCACCGAATACCAAGCCTGTTACGTTGTCATAACCTGCGGTTAAACCAACTGGAATATCGTCATCATCACCCAGGTTAAAGGCAACATTCAAGTAGTAGAAATCTTCTACACTCATGAAGGCAGTCCATGTGCCAAGGTCTTCATCGCTATCCCATTCCCACTGTGCCCATACGCCAGGGAATTCTTCGTTTTCACCAAAGCTATAGAGTAAACCTAAGCCGATAGTATCTGGTGCAATGTCGCTAGAAACCCAAAGATTCCAATCACCAGCATATCTCAGATTGTATTTGCGAGCAGTGATGGTTGCCGGTCCATTGAGAACATTATTAATTCTCAATTGAATTTCAGCAGTAGTTTCTGGATTAATTTCAGCTGCCAGTTTAAGGTCAACTCTATCAGTTAAGGATGCTGGAGCTAAAGGAGCACCAGTAAGACTGTAAACTTCTTTCTCGTAATCAGCTTTCCATGAACCGGTAATTTTTAATGGTTCAAAGAATCTTTCATGTTTATCAACTATTGCTTTCATTGCAGCGATGGCTTCACTGTGTTCGCCAACGGTGGCTTCTAAATCTGCTACGGTAACACCTAAGCTTGCTAATTCATCAGCAAATTCTACTGCCAGTTTGGATAAGATTTCCACATCTTCAGCGAGTCCGCCATACTGCTCAACATATGCCAACAGTCTTGCAGTTGCTTCAGCAAACTCATAACGTGTTAAAGTTCTCTGACCGCCAAAAGTGCCATCAGGATAACCAATAACAACACCTTTTGCTGCTAAGGTTTGAACTGCATCATATGCCCAGTGTGTTAAGGGAACATCAACAAATGGATTGGCTAAAGCCGGAATAGTAAGTGCAAATACAACTAATAATACTAATGCTAATTTCTTCATGTTTTCTCCTTGGTTTTTTTTATATTTCCAGCTTAATTCCTTTTTTTAAAAAACCAATTAGTAGAGTATCCTTCGTTTCCTCACTAAAGTATTTTTAAAATTAAAAGGGTTAAGATGGATGTTTGCATCATCTCTGAATAAATAAAACAGGCACCAATCTTTTCACCTCCCTCCTTCCCGTTTTATTTAACAATTGAAATGATACAAATCTATAAACATTGATTTTTGAGAAGATTATTGATAGTTAAAAATTTATCAAAGAGCTTTCCTATTATTATAGGAGGGTCTATTTATGAATGTCAAGCTTTTCCATTACAAAATAATATTATTTTATATTTATAAAGCAATCTGTTTAAATTTTAAAGGAATTATTTTCTTATTTATTATAATAGTATCACTCTTATTTACTAATATATTAAAATCAGGTTGTTATCTCTTTTATTGTTTTAATCTTTTAGTTAAGTACCCGGTTTTTATACCATTATACTGCATAATAGCACATAATTATCAAATATGTTATAAATGTGTTTCTAGATTAAATATAACTAACCTTTTATGTTCCAGCCTATAAAATAAATTTGATAATTTTCAAATTTAAAAAGAAACGCTACACATACAGAGAGATTAATGGATAATTTTTTTTGCTTCCATCTTTACTTTAAACGGTCCGGTAGTCCAGGTATCATTCAGAGCAATAATCTTTATCTCTAAAATATTTTC
>CAZLMD010000104.1:0-2943 GCA_964560535.1 uncultured Atribacterota bacterium | reverse complement strand
CGTCAAATAAAAATAATTAATATAATTGATATGGGAAGCAGTCTTTGTTACCAGGTCTAATCAGCAACTACCGTCAGGAACTTATGTTGTATCGCAATCAGGATACCGAGAAAGAACCGGCTACCTTTATTGGATTTATAAAATTATCGTACATTGGTGATGCTTTTAATGCTAAGCTGTGAACCCTTTCTATCTCTTCTTCAGAATGATTAGTTTTGACCTCTACCTCAAAGCGCACATTCTTAAAGCCGGTTCGCTTAACATTATTTTCATCCATCCAGCCACCGGAAACCATTTCTCCTTCAATATTTACTCTCAAACCATCTATAGCTATTTCTAATCTATTAGCAGCATAAAGATAGGCGAAAATAAGACAGCCGCCCAGGGCTTGTAGCGTAACTTCAGAAGGTTTGGGTCCCAGGTTGGTACCATTTTCTTCTTCTGGCTTATCCAAAAGTATCTTGAACTCCCTTGTTTTACTCTCAACCTGGGTTCCTGCCAGCCAGGATGCCTGTATCTTGAATAATTTTGACATGATAGATTTCTCTCCTTTTTATTTGATTTATACTCATTGTATATGACTTTTCTTATATTTAATAGTGAATAATTGGGAGAATTAAAGATATGTTTGAGATAATCTATCAGTTTCATTTCTTCTTTAAGACCCTCACACCTCTTTGAAAATTTTTGAATAGCTGAGCTTTAAAGGCAAATTATATTTAAGAAATCTACATTTTTTTAATTTCCCCTTACAAGATAATATTTATTTAACCAGCATTCCAGCATTCAGACAGTCTATTTTAAATCTATTCTCCTTAATATTTTTTAAAGTTTATTTTTAATTATTATGGGAGTTTTTGATAAGCTATTTCAAGTAAATTGTTTAATAACATTTCTACTTTTACAGAAATATAACATGCCTATTTATATAATATACCTTGGGAAAATATAATAATAACTTTTTTATAAAGAAGAGCATAAATTTTCTAAATTAAAGTACTTAATAATTTATGTTTAAAAAATATATTTAAAATAAGTAATAGTGTATCTTAAATAGATAGCTAAAGTTCTGGACAATTGTTAAAATAAAAAAAGAGGTATTATAATAGTGATAAGCCAATCAATTTTATTGAAAATGGGAATTTTGTTTCCGGAGGTTTGATATGAAAGAGAAAGAAGGAGATTTAAGAGATATTTATGTTTCCTGGAAATTATTAGAGGAGCACTATGAAAAGATAAAGAAAATGCATCTCAGGGAACTTTTTGCCAAAAACAGGCAAAGAGGAGAGGGGATGGTAATTGAAGATGCAGGGATTTATTTTGATTATTCCAAGCATATAATAACAAAGGAAACTCTGAGTTTATTATTGTTGTTAGCAGAACAATCCAATTTGCAGAGCCATATCGAAGCGATGTTCCAGGGGGAAAAGATCAATTATACTGAAAATAGAGCGGCTTTACATATTGCTTTACGTATGCCAGTAGAAGATTCTATTTTGTTGGATGGTGAGGATATTGTAGCGAAGGTACATAAAGTATTACATAAGATGAAATGTTTTGCTAATTTAATTCGTAGTGGACAATGGAAAGGGTTTACCGGAAAAGCCATTAAGAATATTATCAATATTGGAATTGGTGGATCCAGTCTGGGCCCCGAGATGGCTTATGAGGCATTACGCTATTATAGTATACCTGATTTACACTTTGCTTTCATTTCCAATGTAGATGAAACTGATTTTGTCGAAACAGTGTCACATCTTGACCCCGAAGAAACATTATTCATTATCTCATCCAAGACTTTCAGTACTGTAGAAACAATGACAAATACCCTTACTGCCCGTACCTGGCTTTTAAACCACCTGATAGATAGCAGGGCTATTGAGAAACATTTTGTGGCTGTTTCCGCAAATCTTGATAAGGTACAGGAATTTGGAATTGCCCCTGAGAATTTGTTTGAATTTTGGGATTGGGTTGGTGGGCGTTATTCACTATGTTCTGCAGTAGGATTGTCTGTAATGATTGCCATTGGTCCAAAAAAATTTTTCTCTATGTTGGAAGGATTTTATCAGATCGATAAACATTTCCGATCGGCTCCTTTAGATAAAAATATACCTGTTCTTATGGGGCTTTTGGGAATCTGGTATAATAATTTTTTTAAAGCACAAACTACGGCAGTATTACCATATGAACAATACTTAAAACTGTTTCCTGCTTATTTACAGCAATTAACTATGGAGAGTAATGGTAAATGTGTTGATATTGAGGGAAGAAATGTATCTTATCAGACTGGGTCCATATACTGGGGAGAAGTTGGTACAAGAGGGCAGCATTCTTTCTATCAATTAATTCACCAGGGAACCAAGTTTGTCCCTTGTGATTTTATTGCTTTTTTAGAACCTTTACATAAAATTAGAAATCACCATGAATTGCTTATCTCCAATGTATTTGCACAGGCTGAAGCACTCGCTTTTGGAAAAACAGGAAAAATATTAAAAGAAGAGGGAGTTAATGAAGAATTAATACCATATCGAACATTTGAAGGGAATCGTCCTTCTAGTATGATCATTTTGGAAAAGCTGACACCAGCTAATCTGGGGAAATTAATCGCTTTATATGAACAAGCTGTCTTTACCCAGGGGGTAATCTGGAGGATTAATTCTTTTGACCAATGGGGGGTAGAATTGGGAAAAGAATTGGCTTTCAAAATTGCAGAAGAACTTAAAAACCCTTACAAATTTGAATTACGTCACGACAGCTCAACCAATCGTCTTATTGAAAAATATTGGAATAAAAATAATAATTAAGACTAAGGGCTATTGACATACCTGTTTATTCTTATTATAATTGTTAATAGAAAGTATTGCTATTAGCACATAGTATATCAACGTTTAGAATTGGTGATATGGAAGATAATATTTTAGAACTCATTACTAGTTTGAAAAT
>CAZLMD010000103.1:0-3026 GCA_964560535.1 uncultured Atribacterota bacterium | reverse complement strand
GCTAACATATCAATGACCTCTTCTGTAGAGTAGGATAATTGCGAAACTACCTCGGGAGTAACGATAGATTTGATAATATTCAAAATCATCAGAACTAAGAGGTCTATGTCAATATCATGGTATATTGTTCCTTCTCTCCTCCCCTCTTGTAATAACTTTCTTAATTCCTTATTAATCAGTTTTTCTTCCAGCCTGTTAATCATTTGCCATGCTTTAGGATTGTTTTTTTGAATATCTTCAAAAGCCCACATATTTAACTGCGAAACCTGAGCCTGTACCAAGGACATTATTTGTTTAAGTGTACTCATGCCTTTATTATCTTTATTTTTAGTAATTTTATTTATTTTAGTATGAAAATCCTGGAAAAAATCAAGAATTACAGATTCCAGTAAGAGCTGTTTGCTATCAAAAAATTGATAAAGAGTCTTTTTGCTCATCTGGAGTTGGGCAGCCAATTCATCCATTGTTGCTTTTGAGTATCCCTGAGTAAAAAAATATTTTCTTGCAGCATTAAGTATTCTTTTTCTTACAGAATTGTTTTTTTGATTTATAGCTTTATTACTTGTAAAGACATCATGGCTTGTTTTGATAGCTATGCCCCCCTTGTTTTTTGTATCATCATAGAACAATAAATATTTGTGTGAAAGAGATAATTTTAAAAAATTAATTGACAATTAAATAAAAGTTAAAATTATTTGTAAAATCCTTAATTTTTCAGTTTAGCCACAATAATGGTAGCGCTTATCCACAGGAGAATAATTGTGCAACTTAATTCAGCTAACTCCTTGTTTTATCCTTATTCTTGTATACAACACATTAAAATAATGTAAAAACTAAAATAGTATTAATAGTTTCCTAAATAGATATAATACTATCCATCTAAGAATATGTCAATAAATTACATTTTTTCATAAGAAATAGTTAAAATACATAGATACATATCCTGAGTAGGCTATAATTAAATATTACTATATAATATATTAATTATTTTAGTTTTATAGCTGAAATATTTCTCCCAATGTTTTTTTAAGACATATCTGTTTAAATTTGTTGAAATTTGAGTTATAATTACAATTGTTATAAATTTATTATAATTCAAGTATTCAAGTATTATTGATACTTGTAATTATAGAGATAAAGGAGCAGATAGATATGAAAAAAATTGGTGTTGTCTTATCTGGATGTGGAGCTCAAGATGGTAGTGAAATTCATGAGGCTACACTAACTTTATATTTTCTGGATAAATTAGGTGCCAAAATAGAGTATTTCGCTCCCAGAAAACAACAGTGGCATACTGTTGACCATACTACTGGAAAAGTTCAGGAAGAAGATCAGAGGCAGGTAATGGAAGAGTCTGCTCGTATATCCAGGGGGAAAATAAAGGAATTATCTTCGATAGAAGTCGACTCACTTGATGGATTGATTTTTCCTGGAGGATTTGGGGCAGCAAAAAACCTGAGTGATTTTGCTTTTAAAAATGAAAATTGTATAGTTGATAAAGAGGTTGAAAATGCTATTATAGCAATGCATAAAGCCGCTAAGCCCCAAGGCTTTATATGTATAGCACCTGTTCTGGCGGCAAAAGTTTTGGGGAAGTTTCACCCCATGCTAACCATCGGCAATGATCCGGATACAGCAAAGATTATAGAAGGGTGGGGAGCCAGGCATATTGTTTCGGATGTAGAAGAAATTGTTTATGATCCCCAGCAAAAAATCGTATCTACAGCAGCGTATATGTTAGGGCCTACTATCTCTAAAATAGCAGTTGGAATTGAGAAGTTGGTAACACAAGTAATGGAAGCCTAATACTCGTCCAGTCTTATTACTATTTCAATTATTAAAAAGTATTTCACTTTTAGTTTAGATTAATAAAAAACAAAAAATAAAAGAAAGGTTGTAAGGAGTAATTAAGTGATCGTGAAAAGGAATGAAAAAAAACGTTATTATTCTTTCGGAGATGATACTCATTCTATTAAAGATTTAATCGAGGAAAAGAGAAAAGAAATAAAAGAAATAGAATTGCGTCTAAAGAAATTACCTAAAAATGATGCTATCGATGATGAAGAAGAGACAGAGAGGGATAAACTGAAAAAACAAATCAAGTATCTGGAAAAAGAGATTAGAGATTTGCAACGTAATTTATAGTATTTTATAATTATATTTGTTCGTTTTCACCAATAATAATTAATGTATTTTGTAGATAAAATAATAACAGGAGTAAAGTATTGGAAAGTAATGATTATAGAGAAAATAAATACCTGCTGACTATGATGGTTGCTAAAAGAGCTAAACAGCTCAATCAAGGGTCAAAGCCTCTTGTGGATGTAGATGTAAAAAACACTAGATTAATAGCACTAAAAGAGATAAAAGAAGGAAAGATATATATAAAATAATTAGATAAAAACAACTCTACTCCATATTTTTCAAGGGATACACTAAGAACTAAGAAATGTATATTTCTTAATGTATCAATAATATGATAATGTTTAAAAATGCTGAGTCCTTTAGTTTAAGAAGAATGGGCTCAGCTTTTTTTATAATGTTACAACACAATAGTGCCTACTTTAAATCATAGTACAAAAATGTGATAATAAAATACTACAAATGATAACCAGGTGGAATAATTATGAATGATAGGGAATTACCTGAGACCTTCTGGCTAACCAGAATATATCTATTTTGAAATATGTTAATATATGCATTTTAAAAAATGTTTTTGAAATAAAGTTTATTTTTAAGGAGGCTTTAGGTTGATGAAATCTGTTGGAGAGGAATTTGTTGAAGGAACAAAATACCAAAATATGAGTTTATCCGATCAAATGAAAGGGGTTGCTGCACCTGCATTGCAATTATGCTGGGACAGAATGAGTGAAATTATTACTCTGCCCGGGTGGGATAAGATAACTATTTCTAATGAAAGGATTACCTCTATTATTAATATGAGAGAAAGCATTCGTAATTACGATAATATAAGAATTAGCCTGCCGGAGTTATCTTATTTGTTATGGTGTACACAAGGAGTAAAA
>CAZLMD010000102.1:0-3052 GCA_964560535.1 uncultured Atribacterota bacterium | reverse complement strand
ATAAAGAAGTAAAACCAGAAGAAAAATTCTATGCTCAGATTCGTTTCAAAGAATCCCTGCTTTTAATGGTCGGAGATTATTTTATTATCAGGATGCCCGGTATAAACGAAACTATTGGAGGAGGAAGGATTCTCAATACACAGACCAGTAGGTATAATTTTCATAATCTGGACTGGGAAAAATGGTTATCAAAAAGGGTCAATCTAGATTTGAGGCAATTAATTGTAAGTGAATTAGAGAAATACCAAAAAATTAAAAAAGAGGAACTACTGCTTGATAGCCCTTATGCTAAAGAAGAAATCTATAACTGTTTAGAGGAATTGCATAAAAAGAATATTCTCTTTTTAAGAGGTGACTGGGTAGTTGATATAAAATTTTGGAATAATGTGGACCGTCAACTAATTTATTCTTTAGAAAGGAAGCATGAAAAAGAACCGCTTAAAGAAGGATTTCCAATAATACATCTACGGAATGAATTTCCAAAAATGCCGGAGGACCTTTTTTTAGGCTTGTTAGACTATCTGAGTGAGAACAATAGAGTAAAAGTAAAAAAAGGGGTAGTATCCTCTGCTAAGCACACGATTAATATTTCAACACATCAAAATAAGAAAATAGAAGAAATAGTAAAATATATTGAAAAGAACATCACCAATTTGCCAACAGAGAAAGAGCTGAAAAATATCTTTTTTAAAAATACAGAGATTATTGAGTATTTGATTAAAAAAGGGGAAATTCTAAGACTAGAAGAACAGATACTGATAACTCCCCCAATTTTTCAGGGAATGATGGATAAGGTGATTGATTATTTGAAAAAAAATAATACTATCAATATAGCCCAGGCTCGAGATTTATTGAATTTAAGCCGTAAATACCTTGTTCCGATATTAACCAGAATGGATGAAGCGGGTATAACTGTTAGAAGAGGAAACGAAAGAATTCTGAAGTAATGGCGGTGTATTGCCTGACAAAGGGGGTGGGGAAATGTCTGAAAAGAAAAGATTAATGCAATTAGTTTCTGCTGCCGGCTGAGCAGCAAAGTTGAGTTATGAAGACCTCGGTGAGGTTTTAAAAAAACTTAATCATATTACAGATAAAAACTTGTTAACCAGTTTTGAAAATAATGAGGATGCGGCAACCTATCGCATAAATAGCGATATAGCGGTTGTTTTTACAACTGATTTTATTACTCCTGTTGTTGATGACCCCTTTACTTTTGGACAAATTGCTGCTGCTAATGCGCTTAGCGATGTTTTTGCTATGGGAGGGAAGCCTCTCCTGGCTTTAAATATTGTATGTTTTCCTGATGATAGATTAGAAGATCTGGAGGAAATAATCAAGGGCGGATTAAAAAAGGCAAAAGAAGCTGGAGCAATCATAGCAGGAGGACATAGTGTTAAGGATAGTGAGCCCAAATATGGTCTGGCCGTTTTAGGGTTAGTACATCCTGACAGAATAATAAGAAACAATAGATGCCAGGAAGGAGATAACTTAATTTTAACAAAACCATTGGGGACCGGTATAATCTCTACTGCCCTTAAGATGGGTGTAATAAAGGTATCAGAAGCCAGTGAGACTATAAGCTGGATGACCAGGCTTAACAATATCTCAGATAATATTTTAAGATTATCTATAAATAGCATGACAGATATTACCGGGTTTGGCTTATTAGGACATCTTAGTGAAATGTTAAAAGATGGTGAGGTTGGTGCTGATATTAATATAGGCAGAATTCCATTTTTAAAGGGGGCAATAGATCTTTCCCAAAGTGATATAATCCCTGGAGGCAGTCAATTAAATCAAAAAATATTCTCCTGTGGCGTTGAAAAAGAAGCCAGTATTGATATATCAAAAGAAGTGGTGCTCTATGATGCTCAAACATCTGGTGGACTCCTTATCTCAGTAGAGGAAAAGGATGCTACTCACTTGCTAAAACTGCTGAGAGATGAAGGGTTTACTGCAAGCAATATAATTGGCAGTGTACGTAAGATAAAAAAAGGCGACAAAAGCATTCGTCTTATATAGATTCTTTACAGAATATTACTTTATACTAAAATAAGTTCTTATAAGAAATAGTAGGAATGATATTAAATCTGTTAAAAAAGAGGACAAAGGGATGATGGCTAAGACAAAGTTTATCATAATAGTAGTTGTAATTTTATCTATTTTTTTAGGAGTGGGGTATTATATTAGTAGAATAGGTAATCAATATTCCGGACCAGCAGTTCTAACAGTTACTGAAGAGATAGGAGATTTGGGGACAATAGGTCAGGATAAACCTGAGAAATATATTTTTATTTTAAAAAATGATGGAGGAGAACCCCTGATTATTGATAGAGTTATGACTCCTTGCAGCTGTACAGCAACAGTATTGTCAGAAGAAAAACTTTTACCAGGTAAGACTACAGAGCTTGAAGTTACTTTTAATCCTAGAGGATTTTCGGGAGAGGTAACCCATTCGGTATATATTTATAGTAATGATGAAAATAATTCTCGAAAGAGAGTTGCAATTAAAGCCTTTGTTGAACATCAGCCCTCTCCAAAGATTGTATTGTCAAATAACAGATGGAATTTAGGACTGCTTTCAGATGGCGATAAATCTACACATCTGGTAAATATTACTAATGAGGGAGATATGGCCCTAATAATTGAAAATATTGTTCTGCCAATAGAGGTGAAATATCAACAAGAAGCTCCCGAATTCCCCAAACAATTAGATTCTGGTGAAGAGATAGAACTTAATTTTATTTTTGATTCTACCGGACAAGAGATAGGTGTATTTACTGAATATATACGACTGATTACGAATGATCCTAATAAAAGAAATATTACTTTAAGAATTGAAGGCTATATAAAAGAAAAAGAAGAAATTATCTCTATATCCACTTTGCAGGATTTCACCGTTTCTATGGATATTGAGAGCAAAGTGTATGAATCAAAGCTCTTAATAAGAAATAATAGTGATAATGAATTTAGGAAAATTATTCTAACACCATCCGAAAACTATATCAGGCTCAGTAATGATGAGATAAGCTTATTTCCAGGAGAAGAAAAA
>CAZLMD010000101.1:0-3063 GCA_964560535.1 uncultured Atribacterota bacterium | reverse complement strand
TCGAACCGACATGAGCTGTGAGGCTCGCTGGATTTTGAGTCCAGTGCGTCTACCAATTTCGCCACTCCGGCATAAAAGTATCTTAAAAATTATAGAATAGACTAATATTAATGTCAAGACAAAGCAATTTAATAAAATATATATTTTTCTCTTTTATCAAAAAAATTAATTATATAGATTAGATGAGAATTGAATATGAATAATAAAACAAAGAAACTATTTTTAATTGATGGGCAAGGTTTGATCTATCGAGCTTTTTTTGCAATACCCAGACTGACCACTTCTTATGGTCAGATTATAAATGCTGCATACGGATTTACGCTGCTCTTATTCAAACTGTTGGAAGAACAGAAACCTGATGGCATAATAATTGCTTTTGATACACCCAAACCAACTTTCCGCCATAAACAATATGAACAATATAAAGCACAGAGAGAGAAGATGCCTCAGGAATTGATTGAGCAGCTGCCCATTATTAAAGAAATTGTTCAAAAACTTAATATCCTATCTGTTGAAATAGAGGAATATGAGGCTGATGATATTATTGGAACGATAATACAGAAAACAAAGGATAGTGAATACAAACCAATAATTGTAACAGGTGACAAAGATCTATTACAGCTTGCTGATAAGGATACTGAAATATTATTAATGCAAAAAGGTCTCACACAGGTGGAGCAACACCATTTAAAATCACTTGAAAAGATGCTGGGGTTTCTGCCCAATCTTATACCTGATTATATAGGGCTGAAAGGAGATCCTTCAGATAATATACCCGGAGTTCCGGGAATTGGGGAAAAGACTGCCCAGAAATTGATCAAACAATTCGGGAGCCTGGAAGAAATCATAGAAAATTCTGCCGGTATTGAGAGCAAATCAATTAGAGAAAAGCTCTTGCAGTATAAAGAACAGGCACGTTTGAGCAAAGAACTGGCTATAATTAAAAAAGATGTTGACTTTGATCTGAAGCCTGAGGAGATAGCTTACAATGGTCCGGACTACGAACAATTGAAAACATTGTTCACAAAATATGAATTTAAAAAATTGTTGGAAAAGATTCCAAATCAAAAAAAGAATAGTAGTAAAATAGAAGAAAATTCAATTAAATTCCAGGAGATTACAAACGAAGAAGAATTGTCAAAGATGTGCCAGAAAGTCATGAACAAGAAAACCTTCTCTTTTCTCACAGAAACTTATCAATCAGGCACTGCCAAACTGGTCAAACTTATTGTAATTGCAACTACTGATGAAATATTCTTGATAAGAATAGACAATGGGGATATTTTGATAGAAAATAACAATCTACTCTCCCGGAAAATTTTATTGGAAAAGCTGAAACCTCTTTTTTTGAACACACATATAGAAAAAATAGGTTATGATTTGAAAGAATCCTGGCGATATCTTTATAATGATTATAATTTTTTTGAGATTCCTTATTATGACGTTAAAATTGCCTCATACCTCTTAAACCCTTCCCGGGAAGACTATAGTTTAAATAATATAATATGTGAAGGTTTGGATATGATGGAAGGCAATGGTGCAAACAACGAAGAACAAACAGTTTTTTCCGACCGGGAATGTGAATTATGCTGGCAGGCAAAATCATTGCTACAGTTAAAAGAGATACAATGGGATAAACTCTCTACACAGGAAATGGATAAATTATACCTTGATGTAGAACTGCCTCTTATTGAAGTAATCTATTTCATGGAAAAAAGAGGAATTAAGTTAGACACTGTTTTTTTGAAAAAAATGTCTCAACAGTTTTCCGATAAAATAGCCGGCATTAGAACTGAAATATTTAATCTATCAGGTGAAGAGTTCAACTTAAATTCTCCAAAACAGTTGAGCCAGGTCTTATTCGAGAAAATGAAACTCCCCGCACTAAAAAAAATTAAAACAGGCTATTCTACAAATGCAAAAGTCTTACAGGAATTATCTGAAAAGCATGAGGTTGTTGCGAAAATACTGGAATACCGGGAACTGGAAAAATTAAAGAATACTTATATTGATAAATTGCCACGGTTGATAAATACCAAAACAGGAAGAATACACAGCTGCTTTAATCAAACTGGAACATCTACAGGCAGGTTGAGCAGTAATAATCCTAATTTACAAAATATACCGGTTAGAACCGAACTGGGTAAAGCGATTAGAAATGCATTTATAGCAGAACAGGGAAATACTTACTTATCTGCCGATTATTCCCAGATTGAGTTAAGGATCCTGGCACACTTATCTAAGGACGATAATCTGAGGGAGGCTTTTTTAGAAGGAAAAGATATTCATGCCTTTACCGCATCACAATTATTTAATATAGATTTAAACTTAGTCAGTGAAGAGATGAGAAGAATAGCTAAAACTATTAATTTCGGAATAATTTATGGAATGAGCAGTTTTGGTCTGGCTACTAATTTAAGAATTAGCAGAGATGAGGCAGCACATTATATTGAAGCTTATTTTCAGAGATACCATATGGTAAAAGAGTATATTGAAGAACAAATCACTATTGCAAGAAAGAATAAATTTGTAAAGACTATGCTAAATAGAATAAGGTATTTGGAAGGTATCGATAGTCCCAATAAATCAATAAGAGAGTTTTATGAACGTACAGCAGTCAATACACCTATTCAGGGTACTGCTGCAGACTTAATCAAGATTGCTATGATCGGGATAAGCTCGAAGATGGAGAGTTTAAATTGTTCAAGCGGTCTAATCATACAGATACATGATGAGCTGATCTTCGAAGTACCGGAAACAGAATTAGAGAAGAGACAGGTCATTATCAAAGATATTATGGAGAACTGTCTCCCTTTAGATATACCATTAAAGGTTAATTTCAGCAATGGCCATCGCTGGGGAGAATTGTAGTAGTAGTATTAGTATATTGTAGTACAAAAATAGTTAAAAAATCTTGATGATTGTGATAAAGAGAGGCTTAATCTATTTAAAATGTTGATTGTAGGTTTAACAGGAGGCATCGTTTCTGGCAAGTCTACTGTTGCCAGAATGTTTAAACAATTAGGTGCAGAGATAATTGATGCAGATCAGGTTGCACGGACA
>CAZLMD010000100.1:0-3074 GCA_964560535.1 uncultured Atribacterota bacterium | reverse complement strand
TATTATGGATGAGAAGGGATTCATTATTGGTTCTGGAGATAAAAATAGGCTCGATCAGTATCATGAAGGCGCAGCACTGGTTATTAAAAATAAAAAGAAGATGTTTATTTATTCAGAAAATGAAAGACAATTAGTCGGTGTTAAACCCGGGGTTAATTTACCCATAGAAGATGGTGATGTAATTATAGGTGTAGTAGGCATAACCGGTAACCCCGATGAAGTTGGTCCTTTTGGTGAAGTTATCAAGATGACGGTAGAGATGATGCTACAACAACAATTGCTTTTAAAAAAAATAGATCTGGAGAGGCAGGCTAAAGGAAATTTTGTACAAGACCTGATATCTGGCAGGACAGGCAATGATAAAAAACTATTCATTGAAAGAGGTAATCTTGTCGGATATGATGTAACCATCCCTAGGGTCGCACTATCAATTGATATCCACCATTTTGAAGAAGCAGCTCGAAATAGTTTGAGAGATTTTAGTGGACTAAAAGAAGGAGAAATTCGCCTTCAAAGTTTAAAGAATGATATTTTAAGCACCATTAGATCTCTTTTTCAGTATCAGCCTCAAGACATTGTTTCCTATGTAGGAGCAGATCGCTTTGTGATATTAAAAACCATCAATATAAATGAAAAACCTGATACTGTTAGAGATAAGTTGATAGAAATCAGCAAGAAAATTAAAGAAGCAATAATGATAGAGAGAAAATTTACTACTTATATTGGAATTGGAGAATACCATCCTGATATAAAAGGTATTACTCATTCATACCTGGAAGCCTGTCGTGCTATAGAAATAGGGAAAAAAGTGGACAATAAAATTGGTATATACCATATTACTAATTTAGGTATTTACCGATTATGTGCTGATGTTAGCCCTGAAATACGCAATAATTACATTCAATATATTTATAAAAAAAATAAAGATGTGAACAAAAAGGAATTAAAACCTTTTTTTTGGGAAACCCTTGAAGCCTTTTTTGAACATAATCTGAATATTACCGATACCGCTAAGGCTATATTTATCCACCGTAACACACTTCTTTATCGTTTAGAAAAGATTAAACAGGTAACAGATTTAAATCCCCGAAAGTTTGATGAAGCATTTCAATTATATCTTGCTTTAAAAATGAAGCATTTTCAAGACACACAGTCTTAAATAAGCTAGCAGGTATATATTATGTACATATCTACAAAAAATATACAAAAATAATGTATCATTTTCATGATATCATCTAATGTTATTTTCTTTAATATTCCTTATATTTATATTGCTGGTATGAAAATATTCATAATTATTAGTATAAGAAATAAAAATATTAGCAAAATATACATAAAAGAAGAAAGATAAATTTTTATGAAAATTATTATAGCCCCTGACTCCTTTAAAGGTAGCTTGAGTGCTATCGAAGTTGCGGATGCAATAGAGCTGGGTGTAAGACAGGTTTATCCTGATGCAAAAATTGTCAAGGTACCTATGGCAGATGGTGGTGAAGGAACTGTAGAGTGTCTGGTAAATGCCACTAAGGGGAAAATATATAAACAAGAGGTAATTGGACCGCTTGGAGAGCAGGTATTAGCAACATTTGGTATTCTCGGAGATGAAAATACTGCTGTTATAGAAATGGCTTCTGCTTCTGGACTTCCCTTAGTTCCATTAGATCGAAGAAATCCATTAATTACGACGACTTACGGCACAGGACAATTAATTAAGAAAGCGCTTGATCTCGGGTGTTGTAAAATGATTATAGGTATAGGAGGAAGTGCCACCAATGATGGAGGTGCTGGAATGGTGCAGGCTTTAGGGGTACATCTGCTAGATAATAATGGAAAAGAAATAGGATTTGGAGGTATAGAGTTATTTCGTTTAAACCGGATTGATATTTCTCGAATAGATCCACGAATTAAAAAAACTAAATTTTTGATTGCATCAGATGTCCATAATCCTCTATGTGGTCCTACCGGCGCCTCAAACATATATGGGCCCCAGAAGGGTGCAACAATAGAAATGATTAAAATTTTGGATGATGCTCTGGCGTATTTTGCTGGTATTATTAAGCGTGATTTAGGTAAAGATATAAAAGATGTACCGGGAGCAGGTGCTGCAGGTGGGTTGGGCGCAGGGTTAATGGCTTTTTTAAATGCTGAACTAAAACCCGGCATAGATATAGTAATAGACACCGTTCAGCTGGAACAGAAGCTGAAAAGCGCCGATTTAGTTATTACTGGAGAGGGCGAAATCAATGCTTCTACAATATATGGTAAGACACCAATAGGTGTTGCAAAAATAGCAAAAAAATATGGTATTCCAGTATTATCTATCAGTGCATTAATAGATGATTCAGGTTTAATAGTAAAAGAACATGGCATCGATTATTTAATCAAACCAGTGAACCCACCTCTTAGTATGGATTATTCAAAAAACAAAAAGATCGGAATATTATCAAAGACCATTGCTAATTTTTTGATAAAAAATAAAAAAATGTTTTATAATGAAAATGCATAATAAATTATTAAAATATGTTTTTCTGTTGATCAGCTGCTCGGACGTTCAAGAGCCTAATTTTGTTAGTGAAAGATTACAGGATAAGAACAATGCCTATCCTGCATGTAATTTTTAGTGTTGTATTTTACTACAACCAAAGACTATTTTCTCCAGAATTCGGGTAATAGTAATGTAAGCACCGCATAAATTTCTAATCGACCCAAAAGCATACAAATGCATAAAATAATTTTCCCTAAAGGGGAGATAAAGGCATAGTTTTGAGAAGGTCCAACCATTCCCATTCCTGGTCCCACATTTCCTAAGGTAGCAGCTACCGAAGAAGTGGCACTTATCATATCCAGACCAAGAGCAGTCATAAATAGTGAAAATATTATAAATATCATAATGTAAAGTAGAAAAAAAGAGGTAACACTATTTACTGCCTCATCTGATATTTTTTTACCACCAATGTAAATTGAAGTGATGGCACGTGGGTGAAGTATTTTTTGAAATTCCCTGCCTACCTTTTTTAATAGAATTAATACACGGATACCCTTTATAGCACCACCAGTCGAGCCGGCACAGCTTC
>CAZLMD010000099.1:0-3112 GCA_964560535.1 uncultured Atribacterota bacterium | reverse complement strand
AAACTTATTGGAATGCTCTCATTTTAGTGCTTACAAAAATATCAACTAAATATTTCAATGCCATTTTGTCATCTAATGAAATATATTTTTTTATCTATATCCCAAATTTATCTGATAATTTAGTATTGAAATGTAACTTTATGGCTACTAATTTAAATATATTTATAAATACAAACAGATTGAAATTATTTGAATTTATTGTTTTATGAAAAGACCGAAAATAGCTAACAATAACTTATATTCTTAAATAAAAAATGGGGTAGATACTTAAAATATTCTACCCCTCCTATAAATTTTACTATTTTATTATTATATATTATTTATAAATTTATAAAAATAATACTTTTTTAGAAATTATCAAATTTTTACTTTAAAAATTAGTAGAATTAGCCTTCCGGGTTTAACAAATAATGCCCTACGCCTTTTTCAATAATGTCGGCATATCTTGGCGCATCAGAAATAATAATTTCTCTATCAGGATATAATTCAGAAAAAGCACTTATTATTTCCAAAACCGTAGAGGTATGACGACCGGTACGTACATCAATGTGAGAGCCGCTTTCATCAAAAGGAACATATAGAAGTCCTAATTTTGCTGCTTTCAAAATGAAGTCATCTTTACCGGTAAGAATTAACGCTTCATCTGTTCTACCTCTCAACGGATCCTGAATGGGATCACATGTTTCAGCTAAAAGTGAAAAGGCATTTGAATGGTCTCCTACTTCTCTATGAGTAAGTCCATGCAAATTTTCAGGAGAAATTTCTTTACCAATTTTAATACCCTCAAAAGCACTTAAATTCATCTCTGCAATAACAGCAATATCCATTGCTCTTTGGTGTGCTACTATTGTATTTATTACAGGGTACATAGGCTCTGCTTCATGAAGATCTATAAATAAATCTACCTTTTCCTTATCAACTACCTGCATAACTGCATGACCAACTTTCTCGGTTATAGTTCCATCAGCTTTCCCTGGAAAGGTACGATTAAGATTTCTAATATCAAAGCCAGAAAGTGACTGACCGCTAGGGTAATGGACATAAACTTCAGGATCTGGCCACTGGTGAATAGGGTTAGTGTATCGATCGCCAAACCTGAACCACCGCTTACCCCAATCTGTTTCAATATGATAGCGCATGGGATATGCCTCTCCTGGATGACCTGCAGTAAAGGCACTATTATTACCTATGGGAATAAGAATGACTTTTCCTTTTTCCACTGTGGCATTCTCTATCAAAATAACATTTGTTAATACTCCTGAAAGTTCATTGGTATGGACCCCACCAGTAACCATAGCTGCCCCCCCATCCTCTTTTCCTTCCAGAATATATACGTTGGTATCCAGTGCTGTCCCTTTTAAATCAGCAAAATAATCACTCAATTTAGCTACCCTGGTTACTCCAGGACCTTCTACAATGGGTTCTTTTTCATTTAACCATATTAAAAATTCTCTTCCTGCTATTAACATCATAATTACGGACAATAGAATAATAAGAGCTTTTCTTACCCATTTATTTGACATACTTAGCCCCCTTTCTTATATGAGTTCAATTTTCCACTTTATTTTAATAGATTCGTAATACCCTTAGTATGAATGGCATCAATACAAAGGCATAAAGGATTTCATTATATAAATTTTCTTCTTCGAGAAAATTCCATACTAACAAAACAGCAGTAAAAGCACAGAACAGATAGTAAATTAAAGTAACCATAATTCCTCTTCTCCTTTTATCATTTTTTGTTTGTTAAGAATTAGGAGTATAGATTCTATAATATTTAACAATTTAACAACTTACTATTCTAAAAGTTGTCTCCATATAAAAATTTTCAATTATTTTACTATTATTTATTGCTATAAATCGAGATATGTTGATAGAGATTAAATCAACAAGAATTTCAATGAATTGGCAAAAATAACGAGACATATTCCAACAATTGTGATAACTATCCAGGGAACTGAACATGCCTTTAAAAAATTGGTGTAGGATTCCTTATATCCCACTGTTTCTACTGTTAGCCTGCCTATAATCCTGGTTGGAGGAAGGGCATCACCTAAAGGGCAAATCAGGATAATTCCAACAGTAGCTAATATTGGATCTAATCCCAATGAGTTGAATAAAAATATTAAAGGAACACCTAAGACTGCTGCTATACCGTAAAGCAGAATAGCCTCACCAATTGGTAAAACAAAAGCTAAGCCAACATACACTAACCAAATGGGAAGTGAAAGTACAGTTATCACCAACAGACCTCTGACTCCGGTTAATGTTAGTATTTGAACAAATATTCCTACAGCAACCAAAGTTGCAATTAATGGGAAAAGTTGTTTCATGGTACGTTTTGAGATTAAAAGAATATTTGCTTTTTGACCACTTATCCAGGCCATTAATAATGCTACAATAGAGCTAATAATAAAAATTAATGGAATCCCTAGTATTGGGAATGCATGAGGAAGGAGTCTGGTTGCAACCATTAAAACTGCTAAAACTACAAAGGGAAGATATACTTTAAAGGCATCCATTTGAGGCGGTACTGGTGGCAATTTTTCAATGATTTCACTTAGTTCAAGTGGCTCTCCTTTCCATCCAAGATAGATTACTGTGAAGAATGCCAGAAGCAGTGTAGGTATTAAAATAGGCATAAAGAATCCTATATAAGGCATATTAACCCCACCACAAATAATCATTGCATATATGTTTACAGGTGGAGCTACCACACTTAAAGCAGCCCCTAGAAATACTATCGCTGTAACATTTACCATAGAAATTCCCATGGAATGCAATACCATGGCAACAATACTACCCGAAATTAGCACTGAGGCGCTACCTGCACCGGTTAATGCACCAGGTAATAATAAAACTAACATTAGTAAAATCAAAAGGATCATTCTCTGTTTGTAAAACTTAGTTACAACAGTTCTTACAATAAATGAGATTGATTTACTTTCCTCTAAAATATTCATAAAGATTGTTGCAGTAACTATTGTCAGTATGATGTCCAGATAAGCGAAAGACCCCTCAACAATGTGTCTTATTGGTATACCGAATCCTGCAGCCAAAGCTCCTGCAAAAGCACTTATTATCATTGACAATTCAGGAGACATTTTCAATA
>CAZLMD010000098.1:0-3160 GCA_964560535.1 uncultured Atribacterota bacterium | reverse complement strand
GATGATTTTTCAGGACATTGGTTGCCCAAATACGAAATTGGGTACCTCGTTTGGAGTTAACACGGTATCCGACAGAGATGATTACATCCAGGTTATAGCAATGTCTTTCCCTTTCAACTATCCTGTTGCCCTCTTTTTGAACTGTCCGGAATTTCCGGATAGTTGAGCTTTTACCTAATTCTTTTTCCCTATAAATATTCCCAATATGTTCATTGATTGTCCGAACATCTTTTTCGAACAATTCAGCCATTTGTCTTTGTGATAACCAGACAGTCTCTTCTTTTAAGTTTACTTCAAATTCTTCTTTACCATCTTCTGTGGTATAGATCATAATTTTATTTTCTTCGAGCATTTTTAATTTGTCCTTTTCTAATTAACAATATTTCTATTTTACCAGAAATTTGTCTTAACTTCTCGCCTGGCCTGTCGGATTGTCCGTCATAGAGTATAGTTATATATAATAGCTAAGTTGTTCAAAATACATAAAATTCAATTAATCAGTCGCTGATTTTACCAGTCTACCGGTTTAGAGAAAATCAGAAAACCTGTCAGTCACCTATCTTCCGTTCTTTCAATAAATATTGTTTGTATGAGTAGATATGATTGTCGCGCAAGCTGAGTCTTGCTCGCGATGACAAATATGTAAGATGCGGGGATAAGTGAATGAGATTGCCACGATTTGCTTTTAGCAAACCTCGCAATGACAGAGGGAGGCGAGTGTAGGTAAATAAGATTGCTACACCTGCCCTTAACAGGGGTTAAGAACAGGTTCGTGATGAGAAATATGAATACATCAATACGAAGAGAAAGGGTGTGGAGAGGGATGGTTGGGTGAGATAGGCAAGGGTTATTGTCGGTACCCGATAATTCAGTAACTTTTCTGGTATAATATCTTTGTTATTAAGGAAGTAGCAAAGAATGACTATAATTTGAAGTGTTTATAATATATATCGATACTATTTTCATAAGGAGAATGACAGTATGAAGAAAGAATGGATGGAGAAAAGAGATACATTTGAGGTTATTGATGTGAGAAAATTAACAAGTAATTTTCTGCCCATGATATTAATGAAGGCAAAGCGTAAGAATGTTGGAGAAGGGTTGTGTATAATCCAAACTTTTGAACCCAAGCCTCTTTATTCAGCACTGGAAGATCTGGGTTTTGATTATACAACTGAAAAAATATCGGAAAGAGAATATCGAGCCTATTTTTATAGATTAAAGGAAAAGGATATTACCTATGAGTCCGGTGCAGATATGCCTTTTAAACCCACTGCAATACTCAATTATAAAAAAATAGATGATATGCTTGTAGAAAATGTAGTTAACTTTTGGGAACTTGTCTGGGAGAAAGAGGATGCGGCAATTGATCAGAAGACCAAATTGCTTTTGTCAATGTCCAATGCGGTTGGTGCTTCCAGGTTTAGGCAGGCTACCAGAGAACTTATAAAAGCATATTCATTGGGAGTCACAACTGCGGAATTTGATGAGATATTCACTTTGTTTGCCTGGAATCAGGGTATAGGCCATTTTTCATCAGAAATAGGTCCTTCCGTTTTATTCGGTGCATATCAACTTATTAAAAATAGAGAAAAGATAGGGACAGATAAAAAAACCATAATAGATGAAGTTATGCAGATGTTCGGAGATAGAAATCCAGAAGTCGGTACTTTCTTCAAATATAGAAAAGAAAAACCGTGTCCAAAATGCCCATAAAGGTTGTTATAGAATTTATTTAATACAGTCACTGGTTGTTAATAGGTAGTCAATAGTTAAAACCCTTGTGGGCTACAGAGTATGAGATTGCCGCACACTGCTGGTGCAGTGTTCGCAATAACATAAGGAGACGGGGAAGTGTAGAGAATTACTTCACTGGCTCAAGTTTAAATAGATTAAATAGAGCCAGTGAAGTAATGACAAAGAATTAATAAGTTTTTATGTTTTTTAGAACATTAAGGAGATATTCCCAGGTCCTTTTCAGAGATGAAATACTCACATGTTCATCCGGGGTATGTATGTCATACATATCAGGTCCTAAAGCAACTATGTCGAGATTCTTGTTCTTTTCTTTGAAAAAACCGCATTCTAACCCTGCATGGATTGCAGTAATTTTCAGCTCCTTCTGATACATTTCTCTATAGACCTTCTTAAATATTTCTCTTAACTTTGAATTCGGCTGGTATTCCCATTCTGGATAATCGGAGTCTGTCTTCATCTCAATATTTAAAATATGGGCAATGGTCTTTAATTGATTGAGTATATTATATTTTAAGCTTTTTATATTGCTTCTGATTGCACTTTCAAATATTATATCTGAATCGGTAGTAGTCACTACCCCCAGATTTGTAGAACTCTCTACCATACCTTCAAAATCACCGCTCATTGATTGAGGTCCGTTGGGCATTATAACAAGTAAATTTATCACTTTTTCTGCTGTTTCCTTTGCAAACACCTTTGTGTCAGCATTTGTGGTTTTTGTTGCACTGATAATAACTCCTGGATCAGTTACTCGTAATTCTTTCTGAAAAATTGTATTCCATTCTTTTATTTTTTCTATTAGTTTGTTTTCATGAACAGGGTTGATAGAGATGGTTATTTCGGCTTCCCGGGGAATGGTATTCATTTTACTACCACCACTTATCCTACCAATCTGAAATTCTGTTTCATTATAGAGGGCACTTAAAAATCTGCCTATAAGTTTATTTGCATTACCTCTGCCTTTATCTATCTCCGCTCCAGAATGGCCGCCTCTCAAACCTTTTACATCAATCTGGTAAGAAACATTGTCTTTTCGGGGGGCTTCCCGTATTGCTTTTAAATAATGTATTGCTTTAATACCACCAGCACAGCCGGAAAACAGAGTCCCCTCTTCTTCGCTATCAATATTTATGAGCATGTCACCTTCAATGTATTTTGGGTCTAATGCTGCAGCCCCTTTCAAGCCAACCTCCTCCTCTGTGGTTAGAACAATTTTTAGCGGAGGATGTGGTATATCATTTGAATCTAAGAGCGCAAGGGCATAAGCAATTGCAATGCCATTATCTGCTCCCAGGGTGGTATCTTTTGCATAGAGCATATCCCCTACTACTCTAAGCTCAATAGGGTCTGTTTCGAAGTTATGTATCTTTGATTTATTTTTATCACATACCATGTCCATATG
>CAZLMD010000097.1:0-3223 GCA_964560535.1 uncultured Atribacterota bacterium | reverse complement strand
GGTAAATGATGCTTTTGTGGTTGCTGAATCACTGGTATTTGCTAATTTAAGAGGAATAGACTCACATGGTGTTATGCGGCTACCTATCTATGTGCTCCGGCTGGAAAAGGGAGGCACAAAAATTAGTCCCAATATCAAAATAGTAAGAGAAAGAACCGCAATGGCTTTGGTTGATGGTGATAGCGGAATGGGACAGGTCATAGGCAAGTATGCAACTGAATTAGCAATTAAAAAAGGAAAGGAATCAGGGGTTGGTTTTGTTGGGGTAAAAGGAAGCGGACATTATGGTGCGGCTTCTTACTATACAGTAAAGATGGCACAAGAAGGAATGATTGGGTTTTCTACTTCAAACACCACCCAAAATACGGCTGCCTGGGGTGGTGCCAAGAGAATCATTGGTAATGATCCATTGTCTATTGCAGTACCTTTTAAAGAGGGAAACTCATTGGTACTGGACATTTCTATGAGCAAGGCTGCGGGCGGTAAAATAAAATTGGCTGCAAAGAATAATCAGAAGATTCCAATTGGTTGGGGATTGGATAGATTTGGAAGAAAGACAGATAATGCAAAAGAAATTATTAATGGCGGTACACGCCTGCCTTTTGGCGAACACAAGGGCTATGGATTAGCAGCAATGCTGGAGATACTGAACGGTGTGTTGACAGGGGCGGGGATGTTGAGCCAAATAGCCTCATGGTCAAAACACCCCGAAGACCCAACCGATTTAGGACACTGTTTTTTGGCTGTAGATATTGAAAGCTTTATGGATATCACAAATTTTCAACAAAGATTAGAGTGGTTTGTTAATGAGATAAAATCATCTCCTCCAATGGAAGGCTCTGAGGCCGTCTTTTTGCCAGGAGAGATAGAATTAGGTATTGAAAAAGAGAGAAAAGAAAAAGGAATACCGATATCTGAAAAAACCTGGAATGAACTATTAATTCTTGCAGAGAAATACGAAGAACATATATAGATAAAAGAGAGAAGTTTTTAATTTAAGTGTGGTTTTTTTAAGAATAGCCTGAGAATAGGAGAAATAATGATAAGAATAAATACTCCAATAAGTGATGAATGTATAAATAAACTACAAATTGGGGATCAGATTGAAATTAGTGGTATTATCTATACCGGCAGAGATGCAGTTTTACCCAAACTGGTTAAGTTGTGCCTTGAAGAGCCTGAAAAGATGGGGATAGACTTAAAAGGCGGAGTTATTTTTCATACTGCAGTGAGTGCCGCAGGCGTAGGACCAACCAGTAGTAATAAGATAGAAATCGAAAACAGCATAGGCCCTCTATCAAAAAATGGGATAAAAATACATATTGGAAAAGGTGCCTTATCCCAAGATACAACAAAGCTTTTAAAAAGATATAATGCCGTATATGCCATTACTCCTCCTGTAACAGCACTGCTTACTTCTAAAATATTATCAATAGAGATAGTCAAGTTCCCAGAAGAAGGCATGGAAGCATTACACAGACTGAAAGTATCGGGTATGCCTGTCATTATAGCTATCGCACATGGCAAGTCTCTATTCGGAGAAAGTGAGTGTAAAAAAAATGGATAAGAATATAATTATTGAAAAAACGGCTCAATGCCTTATAAAGGCTAGCACTACTTTTCGTGCTGATCAGATTAAGAAGTATAAAGAGTTTATTGCTAAAGAGGAAAATGCTAATGCAAAATGGGTTTTAGAAAAAATCCTGGAAGATGCTTCAGTTGCAGAAGATAAGAAAATTCCTCTGTGTGATGATACGGGCATTCCACATGTTTTTGTAGAATTTGGAGAGGATATCAGAATAGATAAAGAAATTGATAGGGCAGTAAAAGAAGGAATTAAAAAAGGTTTAATAAATTTACCCGGAAGGCCCATGGCAGTTAAAGGTGGCACATTAGAAAGGCTGGAACAGAAAGAGGGCCTTTTTGAAGACCCCGAGGAAGTGGCCCCGGCTCCTATAATTTATAAATATTTTTCCGACAAAGGATTAAGAATTACAGTGATGATGTTAGGGGGAGGTCCCGAGATTAGAGGCAAAACATATCGTGTTTTTCATAAACATGATAAAATGAATATATTTAACCAGATAGGGGAATGGGTTAAAAGTGTTAGCGGAGAATTAGGATGCACTCCTTGTGTACCGGCAATCGGCATTGGAAGAACTCACTATGAAGCAACAGTACTGATGTTGGAAGCTATGAAAGAGGGGGACCTATGTAAACAGAGTGAGTTTGAAAAAATGATTACAAATATTACCAACGAATGTAAGGTGGGGCCATTGGGTTTGGGAGGAAATACAACTGCCCTGGGTAGTTTTATCAAGATTGGCCCTCAACGTGCCAGCGGAGTTAGGATAGTCTGTATGAGACCAGGTTGCTGCTTTGATCCCAGGAGAGCAACCACAGTCATCAATTTTGATAGCAGGTAATTTTAAAAAATTATACAAAAATATATTTTGGCTAAAACAGCAAAAGTAGATCAAGTAATTATTCTGGAACTGAAAATAGAAAAATAAGGCAGGAAATATTCAATGAAGGAGATAAGAGTTCTCTCCCCTGTAGGGATGTTAGGTTATGGTTTTCCGACCGAATCATTTTATAACGGGTTAGAAAAAAAACCACATGTAATTGCAGCTGATGCTGGTTCTACCGATGCCGGCCCTCATAAATTAGGGGCAGGAGTAGGTATTGTCAGTAAACAAGCTACTAAAAAAGATTTGACTTTAATGCTTAAAGCAGGTTGTAAAAATAAAATTCCAGTAATTATAGGCTCAGCAGGAGGTTCCGGGGCTGAAATCCATCTGCAATGGACTGCAGAAATAGTAAGAGAGATTGCCAGAGAGTATAATTTACATTTTAAAATGGCATTAATTCATGCGGAAGTCGAGAAAAATTATCTTTTAAATAAATTACAAAAAGGAAAAATAAAACCTCTAGGACCTGTTCATAATCTAACTTCTGAAGATATTGAAGAATCTACCAGAATAGTGGCGGTAATGGGTGTAGATACCCATATAAAAGCATTAGAAGAAGGGGCTGATGTCATCATCGCAGGGAGATCTAATGATCCGGCTATGTTTGCCGCTTTGCCTATTAAAAACGGATTTGATCCGGGATTGGCTTTACACATGGGTAAAATACTGGAATGTGGAGCCATGGCTTCTATTCCAGGTACAACTTCAGATTGTATGATGGGCTATATGAGACAGGATTGCTTTATAGTGGA
>CAZLMD010000096.1:0-3259 GCA_964560535.1 uncultured Atribacterota bacterium | reverse complement strand
AGAGAGTTTAATTGGTTTTTATTTAGAATTGTATCCCTGATATCAAAGGTGCCAGAGGCTGGCATAACGGGGTTCTTTAAAAACAAAGAATTTAAATCTATTGATAAATCAACTTTATTTTTCATCTAAAATTACCTCTTCCAAAGAAAAAACCGGCCCTTCTTTGCAAACCCTTTGGTAACCATGAATAGTGTTAATTATACATCCTTTACAGGATCCTATCCCACAGCCCATCTTCTCTTCCAGACTGATATATGCAGAAAAATTGTATTCCTTCTGTAAATCTTTTATATGGCGTGCCAGCCTTTTTGATCCACAGGTATATGCCGCATCAATCCTGATATTATCTTTTAATAATTCTTCTAAAAAGAAGGTTACCTTACCATCTGAACCCTGCCAATCATCATCTGTAGTAAAAAAAATACGGGTAGAAATAGCTTTGAGCTCATCCTTGCCAAACAATAAAGTTTTTTCCCTGGCAGAGATAAAACTATAAATATTCAGTCCCATCCTTTTTGCTTTCCGGGCTAATGGCATCATGGTCGCAACCCCAATTCCTCTGGCAACCAGAGCAATACTACCAATATTCTGTGGTAACCAGAATCCATTCCCACAAGGGCCAATCAATTCTACCTCATCATTTTTTACTGATTCGGATAATATCTTTGTACCTTTGCCTACTTTTTTATAAAAAATAGTAAAGGTTCCTTTTTCTTTATCTATGTCAAAAAAACTAAAAGGCCTTTTTAGCAAGAGATGTCCCATCTGCCACCTGGACATCATAACAAATTGACCAGGTTTTGCCATTCCTGCAATCTCAGGGGCTTCAATGATCATCTTATAATAGCCACTTTTTATGATATCGTGTTTAATTACTTTTCCTGTCACATACAAGGCTTTTTTCTCGTTAGACTCCATTCGTTTACCTATCTTTATATTTTATATTTAATCATTTAATATAATAATTTAATAATGGTTAAACAAAAGATTAAATGATAAGGAATTTATTATCTATTTCGCTCCACTTACCAGTGCAAGCAATGCCATCCTTACATACATTCCATTATGTGCCTGACGGAAGTAAGCTGCCCCCTCATAACTATCAACATCTGTAGAAATCTCATCTACTCTTGGTAAGGGATGGAGGATGGTTATTCCTTTTTTTGCATTATTAATAGTATCACGGTCTATAACATAGGACCCTTTAAGTTTCTCATATTCCTGAGGGTCTTTAAATCTTTCTCTTTGTATACGGGTAACATAGACAATATCACTCTTCGAAAGAGCTTCCTGTACATTGTCAGTCTCTTCAATATCTGCCCCTCTGCTCCTAAAATCAGCAGTTAGATCTTCAGGCATACGAAGGGATTCTGGAGATACAAAGATCATTTTATTTTTATAAAGAGTCATGAAATAACCGAGAGAATGGACTGTACGACCATACTTTAAATCCCCCAGAAAAGTAACGGTATGTCCTCCTAATGCACCTTTTTCTTTGCGTATTGTATAAATATCCAATAAAGCCTGGGTAGGATGCTCTCCACTTCCATCTCCAGCATTTATAAAGGGATGTCGGGCATTATCTGCCGCTACCTGGGCTGATCCTATCTCAGGGTGCCTCATAATAATAACATCAGCATATCCGTCTACAGTTCTGATAGTATCTGGTAAGGATTCTCCTTTAGCAGATGAGGAGCTGGCGGCACTTGCGGCACTTATTACCCGTGCTCCTAATCTATTGGCGGCAGATTCAAAGGAAAACCTGGTTCTAGTACTTGGTTCAAAAAATAAACAAGCCACTACTTTCCCATCCAGATCCCTGATTACTTCCTGCCTATTAACTCTCTCTTCATAATTTGCAGCTGTATTCATGATTAAATTCAGTTCTTGTGTTGAAAACTGAGCAGCACTTAAAATATCCACACCTTTTAACATTTATAATTCTCCTTCTTCTTTATTCTTTTAAATTATTGTTAAAAATTCTCTTTTTTAAGGCTTTAATCCGATTAATTTAGAAATATTTCTACCAGCAGTCATTATAAATTGAACTAGAGGACTATTTTTATTAACGGAGACTCTTTGTGCCAGGCCAACTACGGTAATACTGGCTTCAATTTCATCGTTAACGTTTTTTATAGGAGCTGAAACTGCCCTTATTCCCTCTTCCAATTCTTCATCACATACGGCATACCCGAGCTCTCTGATTTTATTAAAATGTGCGATAAGATTCTCTGGCTCAACAATGGTTTTAGAAGTATATCTTTTTAATTCTCTGCTGTAAACCAATCTTGTTATTTCTTCTGGAGGTTGATAGGCTAGAAGTATTTTTGAGGCTGCTGCACAGTGAAAAGGCATTATTTTACCGATTTCTACAAAAAGATTACGTGAGCCAAGTCTATGTGAAGAGCTCACAGAATCTATGCAAACACCATTTTCACCTTGCCAGACACTTAAAAAAGCAGTTAAACCAGAGTTTTCGCTGACTTTTTTTAATATATCTTTAGAATAATCTCTTAAATCATATGAATTGTAAAAAGAATTACAATACCTTAAAACCTGTATTCCTAACCCGTATTTGGAAGTTTCCAGGTTTTTACTGACTAGAGAGTGCTTTAGAAGAGACTTTAAAATTCTGTGGACTGTACTTTTGGGGATAGATGTTCCGGCACTGATCTCCGTAATTCCCAGGTTTTTGTCGGTATCACTCAGATAATTTAATATTTGAATGCTTTTTTCAACCGAATTCATAGGACGAATATTCTCCTTAATTCCATAATATGGAACACGGTTTCAATATCTTGAATAGTCGCAACACAATACTAACACTTAACAAAAACCATGTCAAATAATTCGACAAATATTTGTTATTTTTTTTACATTGTCTATTCCCGAATAAATAATAAATATTTTAGTCTATTCTATTTTAATATTATATTTTTCAGTATTAATTGAAAGTGTTTAATTCAATAGCGGCTTGCGTAAGTATTTTGTGTAATTGAAGTATTCCTTTTAAAGGTAAGATGTAATCATTACAGGTATCTGTAAAGTAAATGGTTAACAAAAGAATCTGGTAAGTAATGAGGTAAATGGAGAAAGTGTAGCCTATATTTCTATAGAATATTTACCAGGAAAAGGAGGTTATTTTCTATTTTAAACAAAAGAATGATGTTGAAGGATATTTTTTATTTATGCAGTTTACTTAATAGGTAGGCGGAACAGGACTTGAACCTGTGACCCCCTACATGTGAAGCAGGTGCTC
>CAZLMD010000095.1:0-3311 GCA_964560535.1 uncultured Atribacterota bacterium | reverse complement strand
AAAAAATTTCAAGTTAAGGTAGAATATTATCGCCTATCTATTATTGGTAATTTTGCGGAGGGATGTCCGAATGGCAAGGGGCCGGTCTTGAAAACCGGTGTAGGCGTAAGCTGTCTGGGTTCGAATCCCAGTCCCTCCGCCATATTTTTTTGTTAAGCTACTTTTGGGTTTAATTTAAAGAGAAGGGTAGTTTAATGATTAAAAAAAAAGATAAGGCAATAGGTTTGTTAGATTCTGGCCTGGGTGGATTAAGTGTTTTTAAAGAATTAAAAAAACAGTTATTGCTAGAACAGGTTATTTATTATGGTGATACCATACATACCCCCTATGGTGAGAAGACTGATGAACAGATTCTTGCCTATGTTATCTCAATTATTGATTTTTTGGTCCAACAAGAGACCAAGCTGATAATAATTGGCTGCAATACTGCTACAGCAGTAGTACTAGAAAAAGTTAAAGATAAATACAATATCCCTATTATTGGAATAATTCAACCCGGTGCCCAGGAAGCTATAAAAAAAACAAGGAATAAAAAAATTGGAATTATAGGTACAGAAGTTACTATTCGCAATAAAAGTTATGAAAAAGTCATCAAAGATATCGACCCTACTATAATTACCTATAGTAATGCTTGTAGTAATCAGATTATAAGAGAGATGGAAGAGCATTCTTTAAAAAATGAGAATAGAATAAAAAAATTATTAAAAGAATGTATAAAACCATTAATAAAAAACAACATTGACACTCTGATCTGGGGATGTACCCACTATCCTTTTTTAAAAAAATATATATATAAGGAAATAGATCCAGACATTATTATGATTGATCCTGCTAATGCTACCATAAGAGAGGTTAATAATCTGCTAAAAAAACTACATTTAAAGAATAATTGCATTTCTGAAAAAGAGGATTGTTTTTTTGTAAGTGGTGATCCGGATTTGTTTGCTACTGTGGCTCGTAAATTGGTAGGTTATTTGCCTGGAAAGATTCAAAAATCTCCAATCTTTTAATATACACTCTTCTTACATTTTTATAACTTCTTACCTTTTAAAGCAAGGTGTTCATGATCCAAATAGATATTATTATTTCTTCATTAAACAATGTGTCTGAATCAAATTGCCTGAATTACCCTGGCTTATTGTGAATTTTTAATCCTGGTTGAAATTTATTTTTATTTATTATTAATTTAATCTGATAGGCAAATTATTTTTAATATAATATTAAAAAGAAATGCATACAGTGTATTATTGTCTATTTAATAATCAGCAAAGTCCTAAGTTTTATTAAATAGAGATTCTTTCTTAATTAAATGATATTGGTTGTATGATATATGTATATCTTATAATATGGTATATATAATATGTAAAATATCTACTAATATTATATACAATAAAGTTATAAATTATATTTTTAAAATAATTATTGGAGGAAAAAATGGCAATTGTTGACTTCAAAACCGGAAAAGTAAAAAAAGAGTATTCCATTGAAGATATGATTGAAAAAGCAAAGGAGATGAGGGCATACAGTATGGTGGCTCTTGCTGCTGCCGGATCTGGTCACACAGGCGGAACTTTATCTATAATGGATATAGCAGCAGTGCTATATTTGAAACATATCAAGCATGATCCGTCTAATCCTGAGTGGGAGAGCCGCGATCGTGTTTTCTGGTCAGCCGGACATAAAGCCCCTGCACTATACGCCTCTCTCGGAATGGCTGGCTACTTTTCTATCGATGAAATAGTTAAATTAAGGAAGCTCTGGTCCGGATTTGAAGGGCATCCTAATCGGCTAAGGATTCCTGGAGTTGAATTATCCAGCGGCTCTTTGGGTCAAGGGTTGGGAGTAGCGATTGGAAGTGCATTAAATGCTCGTTTAGAAAAAAAGGATTATAAGAATTATTGTATTTTAGGAGATGGAGAATTAAACGAAGGTTCAGTATGGGAAGCCATAATGTCTGCTGCACACTACAAATTGGATAATCTAATTGCTATTGTTGATCGCAATCAGTTACAGATCGATGGACCGACTGAAGAAATTATGGGATTGGATGATCTATCGAGTAAATGGCAATCTTTTGGCTGGAAAGTATTGGAAGTGGACGGGCATAATATAAAAGACATATTGGCTACTCTGGAAGAGGCTGTTCAAGTTAAAGGACAACCAACGGCTATTATTGCTCACACTATAAAAGGTAAGGATGTCTCTTTTGCTGAAAATGTTGTAGAATACCATGGAATTTGCCCAAAAGATGGACTTACTGGTAAAGAATCATTAGAAAAAGCTTTACATGATATCCATGCCCCTGGTTTTGACCAGGAAAAAGTAAATAAATTACTCAAAATAGCATGTGATTATCAGGAAGAAGTAAATCAAAAAATTAAAAAAATTGTGCCTGAATTCAATAGAGAGTATTGGTGGAATAGCCAGGACACGATGAGAGTTGAAATGGTTTCTACCCGATTTGGATTTGGAGATGCCATAGAAGAATTGGGTAAAAAACCAGAAATTGTAACACTTGGTGCCGATATTACCAGTTCAATAAAGATGGATCAATTCTATAGCAAACATCCTGAGAGAAAAGAACGGTTTTTCCAAATGGGTGTAGCAGAACAGAATATGACTTTAGCTGCTGCTGGATTTGCTAAAGAAGGAAAGACCGCTTTTATTGGTTCTTACGGGGTTTTCGTTACTGGAAGAAATTGGGATCAGATAAGGACCACTGTTTGCTATAATGACTTCAATGTTAAAATTGCGAATGCTCATGGCGGGTTATCTGTTGGTCCAGATGGAGGAACTCATCAAGCACTTGAAGAGATTAGCAATATGTACTATTTACCAAATATGCGTATTATTGTTCCTGCAGATACTTTGGAGACAAGAAAAGGAACAATTGAGGTAGCCAGTATGTCAGGACCTGCAGTTATTCGCTATGCTAGAGAAGCTACTCCAGTTATCTCTAAAGAGGAGACTCCTTATATGTTTGGTATTGCCAACATTATTCGTTTCAGAGAAGAAAAAGAAAAATTTGTTGATGCTTTTGAAACAAAGCTTAGCACAGAATACCATAACGAAAAGGAAGATATTGCTATCATTGCCTGTGGCCCTATGGTAGCTGAAGCCATGCGGGCTGCCTACATATTAAAAAAGGAATACAAACTGGAAACCAGAGTAATTAATATGCATACTGTTAAACCAATTGACCGGGATTCAATTTTAAAAGCAACTAATGAAATAGGTGTTATATTGAGTGTTGAAGAACATCAAAAAGGAGGATTTGGTAATATAATTGCAGGAGTAATTGCTACTGGAAA
>CAZLMD010000094.1:0-3369 GCA_964560535.1 uncultured Atribacterota bacterium | reverse complement strand
CAATCCCTCAAGAAGTTGCCTGAAAACGGGACCCGTGACTTTGCGTCCCACCCTTACGGGAGGTTTACCTTTATCAGCTATCAGCTTCTCAAACCATAAAATACTCCGCACAATCGGGAACAAGTTTCTTTTCATAATTGCTCCCAAAATATCTTCTTTTTAGATTGTTTTGTTAGAAATAATCTATTTATTCATTCTTTTTTGATTTGTTCTATTTAGCAGTTTTTTTAATTATATCACATAGAATAATAACAACAACTAATAATTATTTCTCTAATAATTATTTAACTTTAATTTTTTGAATGATTAATTATCCCATTAATTTTTTGAATGATTATAGATTTAACTTTTTTTATCTTCTCCAATGATTCTTCTTTATTTTGCCCAACAAAAGACATGTAAATTTTAATTTTTGGTTCAGTACCGGAAGGTCTGATAGCATACCATGAACCATCAGTGAAAATGCATTTCAAAACATCAGATGATGGAATATTTATTGATTCTTCTTTATTTTGCCTGTAATCATATTGAAGTGATGTTTTATAATCAATCTTATAAGATATCATCATTTCTGGAATATCGGGGAATTTCTTTCTAAAAGATGCCATGATCTTTTCCATCACCTGTGCCCCTTCTAACCCTTCCATAAAGATAGATTCCAGGTGATCAGAAAAATATCCGTGTTTTATGTACAATTTTTCTAAAACATCTAAGAGACTGAGGTCTTCCTTTTTATAAAATGCTGCCATTTCAGCAATCAGCATGGCGCTTATAACAGCATCTTTATCTCGAACAAAATTTCCTGTAAGATATCCTATACTCTCTTCATATCCGAATAAAAATATGTCCCCCTGTTTTTCCATTTCGTCTGCTTTGTTACATATGAATTTAAACCCTGTCAGGGTATCGTGTGTGGGAATATCATAATGTTTTGCAATTACTCTGCCAAACTCGGAGGTAACGATGGTTTTAATCACAAATCCGTTTTTGGGTAATATTCCTTTTTCTTGACGTCTTTTTAAAATATAGTCTAAAAGGAGAGCCCCGGTCTGGTTTCCATTTAAAAATTCATAATCGCCTTTATTTAATATTGCAATGGCTATTCGATCACAATCAGGATCTGTAGCCATCAGCATCTCTGCCCCAGTTTTTTTGCCTAACTTAACAGCCCGCTCAAAAGCTTCAGCATTCTCAGGGTTAGGCGATATTACTGTTGGAAAATCAGCATCAGGCAATGCCTGTTCTTCATCAACAAATATATTTTTAAACCCTATTTCCTTCAAAATTGTTCTGATGGGGATATTCCCCGTACCATGCAATGGAGTGTAAACAATCTTCACTTCCTTATCTATCTCATCATCTTCACTCAATAGCAATGTTTTTACCTTTTCGTAATAAACTCTATCAAAAGCTTCATCTAATACTTTGTACAGTTCTTTCTCTTCTGCTTCTACTAAGGAGATATTCTTTACTTCGGAATAATCATTTAATTTATCAATTTCAGCAATAATTTCATCAGCTACCTCGGGTAATATTTGAGCACCGTTTTCAGCATAGACCTTGTAACCATTGTAATCTGGTGGATTGTGACTTGCAGTAATAACTATGCCGGCAGCTGCGCCAATCGTTTTAACAGCAAAAGACAGTTCAGGGGTAGGACGAATGTTATTAAAAAGGTACGTTTTTATTCCATTGGCTGTTAATACCCCTAATGCTTGCTCAGCAAACTCTCTTGACTTGTGTCTGGGGTCATAGGCAATTACCACACCTCTTTCCCGAGCATTATGTACCATGTTAATTAAATAATTAGCCAACCCTTGTGTAGATAGCCCAACCGTATATATGTTCATACGGTTGGTGCCAATAGCCATTTTACCTCTCATTCCTCCTGTCCCAAACTCTAAGTTTTTATAGAAACGATCCAATATCTCCTCTTGATTATTTTCAATAGAATACAACTCGTTTCTATCTTCAATGCTCAAATAAGAGCTATTTAACCATTTGTTGTATTTTGATAAATAATCCACAATTAATACCACCATTCTTTATTTTTAATAAAAACATATTCATACTTATATTTTCATTAATTCATATTGTGTTGTTATTTAAAAAGATTTATCTAAAATAATAAAGTCTATTATTATTTCTTTATCTAATCTTAATTTTCTAATTTAAAAAATCTCGCACCAGTTCTTTAAAATAAATCTTTAATAATTTGCCTGCATCTAAAAATATTTTTGGATTTTTAAAAGCTTCAATAAATAATTTAGAATGATGGTCAAAATCAACAACCTGTCCGATAAATTTAGAATTGTTTTTAAATAATCGGAATACCTCTGCTCTTTGAGTTTCATCTAAGTTTTCATAAATCTTTCTTGCTTTTAAACCAAATTTTATTTCCTGTCCAAACTTTCTTTTCCATATATCATTATATGAATTTAGATTCCCATCTTTAATACAATCAGCAAGAATTTTAGCTGATTGTAAGCCATATGATAAGCCTCCTCCTGTAAGTGGCTTTATCTGGCAGGCAGCATCGCCAACCAAAGCTACTCCATCTTTTGAAGTAGGTATAAAACCAATTGGGACTTTTCCTGCAATTACTTCTTCTACTTTACCATCAATCCCCTTCTCTTTGATAAAATCATCCAATACTCTCTTCCCATTATCTGTCAAAACACCAATGCGTAACGAGTGATCATTTTCCGGGACAATCCATATAAAAAAAGGAATGTCAGCATCAAAAAATACTTTAATCTCATTGGGCGCTATTAATTGTTCACCGCTATATCTCCGAATGCTATATTGGAGACCAAAATAGTAATATATTCTACTTTTAATATCATCTTCGTTTTTGTAGTGTTTGTTCAAAAGAAATTTGCGTACAATAGAATCAGAACCATCTGCTCCAATTATAGCCTCAGCGGTAAACTCCTTTTTTTGCTCTGTTTGTACTAAATATTTGTCGTCCTTTTGTTCAATTGAAATAACACGTTCTCCAAAACGTATATCCAGCCCTTCGCCTAAAGAAATGTCAAACTTCTCTCTATCCAATACAACGGCTATTTTATCTTTATGGATAGAAAAAGTATCTTCCCAGGGAGTATATATAGAAAAACTATCAATTTTATTCCTGATAATATCTTTCTCTGAAATGTAAGATTTTACCAGGGTTAATACTTCTGAGGAGACAATGCCGGCACAATGAACCGGTTTTCCCAATGTGTTATGTTCTTCCAAAAGTACAGGATTAAAACCCATCCCTTTTAATAATTGAGCAGTATAGCAACCAACCGGACCTGCTCCAACAATCAATATTTTCATTCTTAAAATACCTTTATTCGACAATTATTATTTTTTATCATATTT
>CAZLMD010000093.1:0-3492 GCA_964560535.1 uncultured Atribacterota bacterium | reverse complement strand
CTTATTTTTTGCTTTTTCTGATAGTTCGGCTAATTTTAATCCCAATGAAGATATAGCATCTGTTGCTATTACTCCGGGGCCACCAGCATCTGAAATAATAGCAACATTATTTCCTTCTGGAGGCTGTAATACAGAAAGAGCTGCTGAAACATCATGTAGCTCATTAATATTAGCCACCCTTATAATACCCATTTGTCTAAATGCACTATCTATAACATGGTCTTCACCACTCATTGCTCCAGTATGGGAAACAGTTGCTTTTGCCCCTTCAAGTGTATATCCTGATTTTAATGCCACTATAGGTTTTTTTCGCACTATTTCGGGAGCTATTTTTAATAAAGAGCGTCCATCGGTAATATCCTCAAGATATAGACTGATCACTTCTGTATCTGAGTCATTACCAAAATATTCAATCAACTCAACTTCATTTATGTCTAATTTATTACCCAAGCTTATGTATTTAGATATTCCTGCTTCTCTTACAGATATATTACTAGAAAAAGTACTACATATAGACCCGCTTTGTGATACAAATGAAATATTTCCTTTTTTTGGATATATTTCAAAAGTTGCATGTACATTTTTAGTAGCATTACAAAGGCCTGCACAATTTGGTCCAACTATTCTTGTTGATGACTTTTCTATTAACTCCATTACTTCTTTTTCTAAGATTACTCCTTCTTGACCGATCTCCTTAAATCCTGCTGTTAAAACCATAATAAATTTTACATTATTTTTAATGCATGACTTAATTGAAGGGATAATGATACTTTTAGGAATAACAAAAATTGCTAGATCTATATCCTTAGGTAAATCATCAATATTTTTATAAAAAGGCAGACCGAAGGCTTGCCCTCCTTTTGGGTTAACAAGAAATAAATTTCCACCATATTCTTTGTCTAAAATATTTTTAACAATTCTATAGCCGATCTTTTCAGCACTCGAAGATGCCCCAATAATAGCGATTGATTGAGGATTAAATAAATGTTCTAGTGAATTTTTTTGCATAGATACCACCAATAATGTTTATTTGTTATTTTTAACTTCAGACGTCCAGCCGGATAAGCTCTACACTTCATTTTTTACTGTTTTAGTATATTTAATTCCCTGAATGAATATTTGTATATTCGAATCCGTATCTCTACTTATATTCTTTTTTATAGAATCTGTAATATCATCTATTGTTAATAAAGAATCAATACTTTTATCCCTACCAAAAAGTATTCCCAGTAAAAACAAGTTTGTAGATCTATCCATACCCTTTTCTTTTACTATCGAATCTGCATCTACTAAAAAAATATTGTCTCCTAATATTTTTTTTAATTGCTCTATTTTTTTCTTTTGAGTTTTTTCTATTTCAGATAAAGAAGAATAATTATCGCTTTCATTTAATTTGGTATTAACTATTAATGTTGTTTCTTTATTCAAATAATCAATGTATTTAAAAGTTTCATTCACATCCATTGACAACAATGAGTCTGATGAAAATTTTGGTATTTGAGGAGAATAGACTTCGCCAATTCTGACCTGTGCAACAACAGAGCCGCCTCTTTGAGCTAATCCTTTTTTTTGTGTAACAATAACTCTGAGATTTTTTGCCAGAGCAGCATCAGCAATTATGTTAGAAATTGTTACAACACCCTGTCCACCTGTGCCAACTAAAAGAATATTGTAAATCATTGTCTATTTATCCTCCTTTATGATTGCATTAAACGGGCATATATAAGCACATAATCCACAAGATGTGCAAGCATTTTTATCAATATAGTATTCCTCATTATCAAAACCTATTGCAGGACAGGAAGTACTCTTCAAACATAAACCACATTTTGTACATATCTCTTTATCTATGTAGTAATAGGTAGCTATTTTGGTATGTCTGATTTTTTGTAAAGTACATTCTTCTTTTGAAATAATTACTTTTACACCTTTTTTGGTAACAGTGTCAGCCATCGTTTTTATTGATTTTTCAAATTCAAAGGGGTGTATCGTAATAGGCTCCACTCCAAGTGCATTCACTAATGAAGAAATACTGATTTTGTTAGTAGGTTCACCAAATATATTTACACCTGTATTCGGGTTTGGCTGGAATCCAGTCATAGAAGTCCAATAATTATCAAAAATTACAACGGTAAGGTCACAACCATATTGAACTGCATTAATTAAAGGCTGGATTCCACTATGGAAGAATGTTGAGTCTCCTAATGTTGCAATGATCGGATTTTTATTTCCTGCCAAATTAAATCCATGTGCAAGTCCAATACTGGCGCCCATAGTAACCTCTGTCCACAGTGTTTCGAGCGGCTTGAACACACCTATTGAAGTACATCCTATATCTCCTGTAACAATAATTTCATTTGATTTAAATCCCAATTTTTTTATTGCACTGTTGATAATATAATAAGTAGATCTATGCGGGCAGCCTGCACAAAATGTAAGCGCCTTCTTAGGCTTATTAGGTTCATATTTATTTAAATCTACCTGGATTTTATCTTTAAATTTCAATTCTCTACCAATCAATCTTGATACGGCTTTAGAAATATTTTCTAAATTGTTTTCTCCAACCCTGGAAAGAGTATTGTCTTCTTTTCCAAAAACAGGAACTAGCTTTTTAGCATTTACCATTGTCTTCTTTAACAGAAGTTCAACAACAGGTTCTTGTTCTTCTAAGACTAAAATCTTATCAACACTTTCAATAAATTTAATAACCTTACTCTCTGGCCAGGGGTTTTCACTATCTATCTTTAAAGTTGTTAAGTTTAAATCAAAATAATTAATTGTTTCTTGCAAATAAGCCCAGGAAACTCCAGATGCAATTACTCCTAATTTACTTTCTATATTTAGTGGATTTAAATTGTGTTTTTCAAATAGTTCTAAAACTCTTGTATTCTTTTCTATCAATAGCCTACGCTGATTCTCTCTATCTGCTAGTACTGTAGTGTAACTTGGGATATCTTTCTTAAATTCGAAATTCTTTTCTGAAGAATAGGAATGATATTCTCCGCATTCAACTATTCCAGTTGTATGAGCTACATTTGTAGTAGAACGGACTATGATTGGTATTTGAACTTCTTCAGATATTTCAAAAGCTATTTTTACCAACTTCTTAGTATCCATGGGATCTGAGGGGTCTAATATTGGAACGAAAGATAGTAATGAATAAAACCTGGAATCCTGTTCAGTGCAACCAGCATGTGTACCTGGATCATCGGTAACATATAATACCATGCCCCCTTTTACTCCTTTATTTACCATATTAATAAGGGTATCGGAAGCTGTATTCAAGCCGGCCATCTTCATTGTTACCAATGACTTTTTGCCAGCCCAGGCTACGGCTGTTCCTATATCAAAGGCTACCTTCTCATTCACGCTCCATTCCGCATATACCTTTAAATTATTCTTCTTAACAATATCAACTAAATAGGGTAGAACTTCACTTGAAGGAGTCCCAGGATATCCGGCAACTACATCTACTCCTGCCTCTAATGCTCC
>CAZLMD010000092.1:0-3510 GCA_964560535.1 uncultured Atribacterota bacterium | reverse complement strand
GTAATATTTCCGGGTTATTTCTGAATTTGCCACCTCTGAAGGAATACCAGAGGCTAGTATTTGTCCATCATGCATGATGTAAGTACGATCAGTGATCTTCATTGTTTCACGAACATTATGGTCAGTAATTAAAATACCAAAACCTTTGCTTTTCAGATATATAATTATTTCTTGAATATCATAAACCGCAATAGGGTCAATACCGGTAAAGGGTTCATCAAGCAAAATAAAAGTGGGAGAGCTTGCTAAAGTACGGGCAATTTCTACTCTACGCCGTTCACCACCAGAAAGCATATATCCTTTATAGGCAGAGAGGTGTTCTATTTCTAATTCTTGCAACATCTTTTGACACCTATTCTTCCATTCAGACCGTTCCACCCCAAGGGCTTCCAACATCAGTAAAATATTTTCTTCAACCGTTAATTTTCGAAAGATGGATGGTTCCTGGGATAGATAACCCATACCCATCCTTGAACGTAGGAAGATGGGGGTATTAGTAATATCTTTACCTTTAAAAAAAACTTTCCCTCTATCTGGATGGATTAATCCTACAATCATATAAAAGGTAGTTGTCTTGCCTGCCCCATTTGAGCCAAGCAAACCAACTACCTCTCCTCTATTTATCTCTATATTGACCTCATTTACAACTTTACGTTTACGGTATACTTTTACCAGTTGTTCGGTCCAAATTTTTTCCAAATGCTTCTCCTGGATGATAATTAACGTTTATATACCACTATACGCCACTCGAAAATCAATAAATCAATTATAATCAATATACTTATTATGGCATGTGGTGTATATGAATCAATTCTTACCTATCTACTGGCAGCTATTGTCTGTACTTCCGCAATTACGTCTTGAGTAAGATTCTCTCCGCCAAATAGAATTATAGGATATTCATTTAGTTCATTTCCAGTGAAGACAGGAACTTCACTATTGATAATAGTCTGGTAGTTACCTTTTTCACCAATTGCCTTTATTGCCTGCAGTATATCCGAATTTCTCTCTGCCTGCAAAGCCTGCATCTGAGACAATATTTTTTGTTTGACCGGATCCCATTCTATATTAAATTTTTCTTCTAATTTTTTAAGTTCAGTTTCTTCAAGACCTTTCCCCTCTTCATTAAGTTTTGCCTGTCTCACCTGTAATTCTGTCCTAAGTTCCTGATTCAACTGATTAATTTTTTCAGTATTAGGGTGGCTTGCAGTAACCTTAGTAAGGCTGACATACCCGATATTTTCTGCCATAGCACCTATTGAAAGTGTAAGAAATGTTGATAATAAGATAATTATTACTAATAATAGAGTTATTCTGTTTTTACCCGTCATTCTCGCCTTCAAGCTAAAAGTCATAAGTTATTTTCCTCCTTAATATATATGCCTGAGCAATATTTATTTATCATAATATTGTATATTGTTATTACTTTATATTATTTTAATAAACAAGTGATTTATTAAATAAGTCTGATTCTGATATGGTATTTTACGATTACAAAGTTTTTAATATAGCAACAGCAACATAAATCTTTTACAAAATAATACTTATTATTTATTTTAGAATGTATGTCCTATGCTGAAATAAGCCTTACCTTCTTCATCATCCTCTCCAAAACCATAGTCTATACTAATAGGTCCAAGGAAGGTGTCAAAGCGTATTCCTGCACCTTTACCGAACTTTAAATCACCAAAACCAATATGATCGCCATAATTCCACGCATTTCCCCAATCAGCAAAAACGACGGCCTGTAAATTATCTGCTAAAGGAAAGCGGTATTCTATATTGAAAACAAGAGAGCTATCACCTGAAAATTCCTTGTATTCATAGCCTCTTATGGTACCAAGCCCTCCTATTTCATATTTTGCAAACGAGGGCAATGAGGTGCTCCCTATACCAGCAACCACTCTCATGGCAAGTACACCCTGGTTAATGGTGCTGCTGATTGTTGTTTCATCTAATGCATTGTCATCTTTAAATATATCTGTGGAGAGATATGTACGTAAATCAAGGTCATATTTTCGGTAATCATAGTCCCCACCCAGCATTCCGCCAGCATTTTGAACAGATGCCGTACCAAACCATCCTTCCTTAGGATTAAAGCGGTCATCACGGGTATCATATATAAGTATAGGACGGAAGCTATTAGTTACCCCTTCTTGAATATTATGAGGCAATTCACCAGATATTAAATTATAGCTGGCTTCTTCAGTTTTAAGTTCCAGACCTATTTTTAGGTGTTCTTTAAATACCCGGCCAAAGGTTAATTTTCCACCTATTCTCTGCATTTCATAATTTGAATCACCGCCATTGATCTTTTTGTTTATCTCTGCAAAAGTATCGTAGACATCTAAACCAAAGAATGTAGGTGTATTACCTAACCATGGTTCGTAAAAAGACAGGCTGTAGGTAGTCCTGTTACCTACTTCTAATTTTGCCTCAATACTCTGTCCGCTTCCAAAAAGGTTAGATTCTTTGATGCTGGCATAAGCAAACAGCCCCTCACCTGTGCTATAACCGCCTCCGCCTCCTAATAGACCTGTGCTTTTCTCCTTAACTTCTATAACTACAATAATCATATTTTCTCCACTACCAGGCTCTAGTCTCATAGATACATCTTCAAAAAATCCAAGGTTATAAACATCCTGCAGTGATTTTCTAATTTTACTGAAATCAAATAATTCTCCAGGTTCAATATCCAGTTCACGCTTTATTACCCTATCAACTGTCTTTTCATTGCCGCTAATCTTTATCTCTTCAATTACACCTTCTGCCAGCTTGATTAAGAGTACTCCGGAATTTTGATCAAAATCAAATTCTTCCAGTTGTGCCAGTATCAGCCCTTTGTCTTTGTATAGTTGAGAAATTCTATCCAGATCATTCTGAAGTATTTTCTGTGAAAATACCTGTCCTTCACGTAAAACCATAACATCTTTGATTTCCTGTTCTTTTAAGATAGTACTTCCTTCTACAACAATATCTTTTATCAAGGCATTCTCTTTAACCTGAAAGACAACTCTATAGCCATCTCTAAACGGCTCTAACTTAACCTGAACATCTTGAAAATATCCCAGGTCAAATATTGCTTTCATATCTGATTGGACTTTATCCTTGGAAAATAGGTCACCAATATTAGAAGAAATCATTGATACAACGAATTTTGTATCAACATTGTCATTGCCCCGTACTACAATAGCTGTAATCCTACCTCCATTGTTCTGAGCAAAAGTTGTAATTGAAAAAAGCATTAAAAGAATTAACAAAGACATAGAAAAAAATAAAAAATGTTTATTTTCATTTTTATTTCTCAACTTGCTTTCCCTCCTGGAGATTTATTTCTCTCAAATTTACTTGAATAATACTGATTTAGATTACAAAATTTAAACAATGTTTTATAATCTGGAAATAAAAAATGTTTATTTTCGTTTTTAATATTTAGAAAAATTTTCTTTTCCTATTATATAACATATCTTAAAATATCTAAACTAATTTTAGAAAAATAATTGATTGTAT
>CAZLMD010000091.1:0-3518 GCA_964560535.1 uncultured Atribacterota bacterium | reverse complement strand
AATGTACCATATTAAAAATGATGATGTCAAGTAAAAGTTAATGCTTTAGATTTATTATAACTACACATTACATATTAATTATGTCAGGAGTCGGGCCTTTGACATGGTAACATAATTTAATATTGACAAAGATCAATAAATATTCCATTATTTAGCTACCTCAGGAGGTTTTCTTAAGTTTTGCCCATCTGCTATCTAAAAGCTAAAGGGGGAAGAAATATGAAAAAGAATGACAAAAATATGTTTATTGAAGTTACACATACTATTAAAAAAGAAGATGACCAGTATGTTGCTGTCTGTCCGGAATTTGGTGTATCTTCTTTTGGCGGTACAGTAGAAGGGGCTGATAAAAATTTAAGAGAAGCCATGATGCTCTATTTAGAAGGAATAGACGAATTAAAAATTAAAGACCAGGTCTTTAAAGAAAAATCTATTAAAAAGATAGACAAAGATAGATAAGGTTGGGTGCCAAGATATTCAGTTCAGCAAGGGAAGGAAATTGTTGACTTTACCATTGATGACTTTATAATGAATATCATGATACATACTTATTTAACTGAAATACCAAAAGAAAAATTAAACTATTATTTAACAATTAATTAAAGAAAGCTGTGTTGTGAAAAAATCGTATATATTGCGTATCTCTAAATTAATCTGGGGTCTTTTTCTTTATGCACTGGGTAGTGTTACTATTATAAATGCACATATCGGATATGCTCCCTGGGATGTATTCCATGTAGGAGCAGCGAAAACAATAGGTGTTAGTGTTGGTACTGTATCTATTGTAACCGGTATTTTTATTGGCTTTTTAGTTTTCTTTTCTGGAGAGAAACTTGGCCTCGGGACTATCATGAACATGGTATTGATCGGTAGCTTTATAGACATTATTTTTTCAACAAATGCCATACCACTGTCAAGAAGTATTGCCTGGAGTATTCTTATGCTGACCATAGGCTTAATAATGCTTGCACTTGGAACCTATTTCTATATAAGCTCCGGATTGGGTGCAGGACCTCGTGATAGCCTGATGGTGGCACTTACCAGAAGAACTGGTTTACCGATAGGCGTTTGCCGGGGGATGATTGAAGTAACAGTAGTGACTATTGGTTGGAAATTAGGTGGCATGGTCGGAGTGGGAACATTGGTAGTTGCTTTTACCATAGGATTTTGGATACAGGTTATCTTTAAAGCATTTAAATTTGATGCTACAAAGATAAAACACGAGACACTAAATCAGACCTATAAAGGCATTTTTTTCAACAAATAGGTGAGGAGAGGCACCATCAACTTTAGATTTCCAACTGGTTTTTATCCTTTTTTCAGATAATAGAATTGCCTAGAAGAAGTAATAAGCACAATAATCCACAGTAAAAATCAGCCTAAATAATGAAGAAATAATAAAGATCTTTTCAAATCCATAGGGTAAGAGGATAATTTGGCATAAGTCAACGTACATGATGTTTTTCCAAGAAGTTTTATTAAATTGGTATTGCTATAAATGAAATTAATAAAGCGTTACAGTTAGAAAAGATAAATAATAACGTTTGACATTATTAACGCAATATGTTATTAATAAGTATGATTAAATCATTCAAATGTAAAGAAACTAAAAAAATATATCATAGAGAAATTTCTACAAAATTTCCTTATGATATTCAAAGAAATACAATGAAAAAATTATGGATGATTGATGCAGCTCCAGATATTAATTCTTTAAGGGTTCCACCTTCAAATCATCTGAAAAGACTAGAAGGGAAGCGAAAAGAACAGTACAGTATACGTATAAATCAACAATGGAGAATTTGTTTTAAATGGAAAGATGGAGATGCATATGATGCTGAGATTATCGACTATCACAGGGGGTGATTAATAATGATAAATAATAAGAAGATAGAACCCATACATCCAGGGACAATATTAAAAGAAGAATTTCTTGATGCCATGAATATTACACAATATAGATTGGCAAAAGATATCAGTGTGCCACCACGTCGTATTAATGAGATAGTTCATGGGAAAAGGGCAATAAGCGTAGACACTGCTTTAAGGTTGGGGAGATATTTTAAAATGTCACCCAAGTTCTGGCTCAACCTGCAAACACATTATGATTTAGAAGTCCAATTTGATAAACTCGGGGATACACTTGATGCAGAAGTGAAGGTTTTATCAAAGGCTGGATGAAAAAATATCCGGACAAAATAGAATAAATCAATTTAAAGTCATTGTCGGACAGGAAGAGGATATTCTTTTGAAACCCTTAATAGCTATTTCCAGCAGAGAAACCTGGATATACGAAAAACCAGAATTAATAAAACAAATAAGGAAAGGGCTGCAAGAGGCTAAAGAAGGTAAAACTGGAACTTTAGAGAATTTTGAAAAGATATTAGATGACACAAAAATAAAAGCCACCCAGACTGACAAGCCCAATACCGAAAGATTTTAGTTTTTTTGAGTTAAAATTATTAAATAAAAAAACCTGAACCGGGGGAAGATTAGAAATGTTAACTTCCCCGGACGATCCAGGTTTCACCCAATATTTCCAGAAAAGAGTATTGGTTTTTTATTAAATTATAATATTAGCTTTTTTAAAGAAATGTATTATTACCAGAGCAATAGCCCCTCCTGCTAAAGCAGTTATCAGCTGTGGCATGCTCATCATATTAGCTATTACAGGTGGAACCTGTACCAATAATTTTACCGCACTTACCAGCAACAGGAATTTTACTACAGAGGCAATAACAATAGCGACAATCCTATTTTTAGCTTTCAGCCAAAAAAATAGAATAACAAGTATAGAATTTCCTAAAGCAATAAAAGGGATTAATGGTGTCAGTGGCGGTGGCAAGATGCCTCTGATAGAAGCAATAACAGGTGTCAGGACCCCAATAAGCATTCCACCCTGCCAGCCCACAATCATGGCAGCCAAATAAAGTACAGTATTAACCAACGGACCTGTTATAAACTGTGGGAATCCTCCCATTTGAAATACCAGGGCAATAGCCAGTAAAATTGCCGTTCTTGATATCCATCTTATATTGGTCTGATACATCTTTCAGCTCTCTTTCTTGAACCATTTTGGTGATAATTTAAAAACAGATTTTATAATTTTGCATTATTTTTCTTATTAAAATATCTGGTGTGTAGTAGATAATGAGATATTTCCCCCAGAGGTTCTCCCAGGAATTCTTCATACAACTGTTTGATGGCAGGGTTTTCATGGGATTTCCTTAATTCACGCCCCTCATCTTCTTTATAAATTGCCTGAATTCTGGCTAATCTTACCTCATCTGAAGTTAAGCGTGGTTGTCCGCCTCCGCCGATACAACCGCCCGGACAGGTCATTATCTCAATGAAATGGTATTCCTTTTCTCCCTTTAAGACTGATTCTACCACCTTGTTAGCATTTCCCAGACCATGAGCAACTGCCACTTTCAAGGCGACTCCTTCTAAGAACTCCCATTCAGGTAAAGTCCCATTGATGGTCAGTTCAGCCTCTTTAACTCCTTCTAACCCTTGAA
>CAZLMD010000090.1:0-3549 GCA_964560535.1 uncultured Atribacterota bacterium | reverse complement strand
GCCTGAAACAAAAACCCGGTTGCTACACTGTTTTAGAGATCCCGATTATAGATTTCATATATGGGGAAAAGGAGGAGTTACTGAAAAGGTTAATATAAAGGTTAAAGCTAAAAACCTTCTTATTTCCTTATTTAAGGTATATGCAAAAATAGTAAACAATAACAATATTTATCTTGATTTGAAGAATAGCTAGTAAAAAAATAACTAATAAGAAAAACATGTTTTGTTTAAAGGATTTTTATTGTCCTTTAACAATTGTGTAACACGGTATTATATATTTGATTTTTAGATTTATACTTCAAAAAAATGGATAGATCTTTAGCAATAATATATCGAGCGGATAGGCTTACCAATTATGAGAATTAGAACAAATATTACAAAGATTATAGTTAGATAATAAAAAAATATATCGTAATTTTATTCTATAAATCACAAATCAAGGTATACTTTATTTTGATAAGTCAGAAAATGAGGAAAATATGGAAAGTATAGATATTTTTGATAAGATAGTAGATTCCCTGGATATTGAAACATTCATAATTTGTCAAAGTGAAAAAGAAGGTAGAAGAATAGGTCTGGCAATAATGGAGAAATTAGGATTTCAGGATGTTGATATAGTATTTGTAGAATATATGGGTCCTGGAGCACGTATAAGGATGAGGGCTAATATATTCAAACCGGGAGACTCTTATGGATGGTTGAATTCATGTGGTAAAAAGAGAGTATAAATATGAAAATGAACAATTATATCAATGAAAAAAAAAGAATATTATTAATTCCTCTTGACCCCGTTCACGATGTTGCTTTAAAGATAATAAATCGAAAATTAAGGGACAGGGGGCATCACACCATTTTACTACCTCCTGACTTACCTTTGGAAGAAATTATAAATCAAGCCAGCGGTATTAATGTAGACTACGTTTTGGTCAGCAGGACACTGGGGTATGGCGTAGCAGAATTATTAAGCAAATTCATTGATATGACAGAAGCAACTAAAATTAGAGATAGGGCAAAGATAGTGCTGGGGGGAAAGGCCGTTACGCCGCAGTTAGCAGCTGAACTGGGCTTTGATAAGGGGTTTGGTTCTGGAACAGATTTTGAAGAGATAATTGCATATATTGAAAACAGAGAATTCCATAGAGAAAAAGAAAAACTGTGGAAAAAAAAGATATCAATTCCTGGCAGTCATACTTATCAATATAGCAATAATAGAATAAAAGATCTGTTGAATGAAATAACAGATGAGATTATTCAATGGAGTCAGAATAAAAGTAGTCCTGGAATTGAAAGGGCAAAGATAAAAGAAAAAATGATTACTCTTTCACATAATGACTCCCTTGATCACAATAGTAAAATGCAAAAAATAAATAAATTGAGAAAAAAATACCTTTACTATTGTGATGACAAAATTATACGTTATTATCAAAGTGATTTACTGCCAGATAAAGTGAGAAAACTATCTCCAGATGAGATTAGTAGACTCGACTTATACATACAAAATCAAAAAAAGAACTCTAATTTTAAAAAAATGAGACATACACAACCATTACCTCTCGTTTTTGTCCAGTATGGAACCGGGTGCCCGATTATGGATATCGTCCATATAAAAACGAGCGAAGCATGGGGAGCAGATGGTGTATTCCATTTTGACCCTTCCTGGGGAGCAAGAACTGAAGGGCTGTTGGAAGGAGTTTTGTCACATGAAGAGGATGGCTCAATAATTACCTGGGAAAACTTATTTAAAATAAAGTCTTCTCTTCACAAAGAAACTTTCTGGACTGTTAGAGCACATCGTGGACTAAATACTCCTGAAACGGCAGTTATTGCAGGTAAATTAGGGGCTGATTTAACCAAGATCCATATTGTGTACGGCTCATTAAATGGTGGAACTGACCCGGCGAGATTGACAGCTGATGGAGTAGCGGCTATAAAGTATGCTGCAAAATATAAAATGCCTTTTGATGAGCCTACCAATGAGGAATTAGGAGGGGTACCTGCTTACAAAGCATTTGCCGGCATGTTGATAATTGCTGATCTGGCTTTAAAATTGGGGGCACAGCCAATACTTAAACCACTCTTCTGTTATTCACCAGATATTATGATTAATGGGCAGATGGATGATAATTATATTGATTATAATATAGCAAAGATTAATAGTCTGCGTTCTATTATCGATGCACCAATATGGCCTGGAGAACCAATTGGTTTTATGACTCATTCTGAGGATAGGGTGCAATCATCTCTAACTACTGCCCTGCATGCCGCTATTGCAATTTCTCTCCAGGTTGATGCAATAACTATTGCTTCAGCTGATGAAGCATATTCCAGAGGTCCAATCTCTCTTTCTTCCCGGGTCGATACACTTAGAGCAGTACAGGAAACCTTTCGTTTTTTAGGAAAAGCGAAAATAAAACCAACTTTTAAAGCAAAAGATTACGAAGAAGAGATAACAGGGGGTATTAAGAATACTTTGGAAACTATTGCCAAAAGAGGTAGCTTTGTAAATGCTCTTTATGAGGGATTACTTGGTAGCCCACAAGATGGAGCTTATCCTGGCCGTGCGGGGAAAGATACTTTAATTGTAAAATAAAGAAATGTTTTATAGATATGAATATAAAGGTAATAGGTATTTTAGGAACTGCTAAGAATACTGGAAAAACTACAACCCTTAATTTTTTATTAGAATGGTTAAGTTCAGAAGGAATTGAAGCAGGTTTAACCAGTATTGGTTATGATGGGGAAGACATAGACAATATTACTGGACTTCCCAAACCAAACATACTGGTCCAAAAAAATAATATAATTGCCACTGCAGAACAATGTATATTACCCTTTAAAGATAATATTAAAATAATTGAAAATACCTCACTCAAAACTTCACTCGGACAAATTGTGATTGGCAGGATGGAAAAGGACGGGTTGGCGGTGCTGGCAGGTCCAAATAAGGGTAAAGATCTTCAAATGATTATCCAAAAACTGAAAGAACAGAACACGGGTGTAGTATTAGTAGATGGTGCTCTAAGCAGAATGGTACCATTGATTAATTGTGATGCACTTATACTCGCTACTGGTGCCTCCAGAAATACAAATATTGATTTTCTTGTGGATGAAGTTGAAAGTATATTCAGGGCGTTTAGTCTCCCTTTAAGTAAAGAAGAAGATATTTTTTATCAAGAGGGCCAGGGAATAGACAAAAACAATATTACCATTATTAAAAAAAATAGATATTATAAACAAATTAATGATCATTCCTTACTTGGTTTAAAAACATTTAACAACCTGATTAATATTATTGATGAGAAGGAGTCTGAAGAAATCTATATTCCGGGCATTATCCATGACAATTTTTTAAAAAAAATAGCTAACAAGCATTCCCTATTGTTTCAAGGAAAGACAATTATCATTAATAACCCCGCTTTTCTTTTGATTGGTTCTCGAGATATCGGTCATTTGAAAGACCTGATTGATGATATATTAGACAAAGGAATAAAGCTAAAGACACTTTATAAGCTACCCATTTTAGCGGTTACCATTAATCCATTTTATCCA
>CAZLMD010000089.1:0-3600 GCA_964560535.1 uncultured Atribacterota bacterium | reverse complement strand
GATGTATTATTGCTTGATGAACCTTTAAGTAATTTAGATTTTAAATTACGGGAACGTTTGCGTTTTGAATTGAGGGAAATTCAACTAAAAGTAGGGATAACAGCAATATATGTAACACATGACCAATCAGAGGCCATAGCGCTTGCCGATGAGATTCTATTAATGAGAGATGGTAAAATAGAACAGCAAGGGTCTGCAGAAGATCTTTGTAATAAACCCCGGAATTCTTATGTTGCAGATTTTATTGGTTCTGCAAATCTGGTTGACGCTACTATTATTGACGAAGAAAAAGATTACTACATATTAGAAACTCCTGAAAAAATACAGATAAAAGCTATAAAGGGAGATATTCAATTTAATAAAGGTCAGGGAGTGAAGCTAGTAATGAGGCCTGAAAATATCTACTTATCAAAAAAGCCTCAAGAAAGCTGGCAGGATAATTCATGGGGAAGTGTAGTAATTGTACCTAACTATTTAGGGACACAAACAAGATATGTTATCTCAATTAAAAGACGTAGGCTGCATGCAGTAGTTCTGGGTTCTTCGCAAACTTTTAAAGCTCGTGATAGGTTATATGCACATATTCCACCCGAAGATATTCAAATTTTAGCAGAATAATTGTGTTAAAAATTGTTAAAATAGAACCTATAAAAACAATTATTTGGGAGGCATGATTAAAAAATGACCTTAAAACCAAAAAGAATTGCTAATAATAGTAAAAGCGGGATAGCATTAACAAACAAATTCACTATATTTCTCAGGAACAATCGGGGATTTTGGGCTATTCTGCCAATGTTTCTAATACTCATACTGCTGATAGTATACCCTTATTTTACATTGCTATATGGTTCTGTAACCAATGAACCGCCAAGACAACTTTCTTTTTCACTCAAAGCCCTGACTTTAGAAAAATATCACACTATTTTTTCTTCAACCCAATTTTGGATTGCTTTAAAGAATACGCTGGTGGTATCTTTGGGAGGAACAACAATAGCTCTTATTATAGGTATATGGTTAGCATGGCTTACCACGAGAACCGATGTAATAGGAAAAAAGATTATAGGGGTAGCAGCTATAATACCACTCTTTTTACCGGCATTTATTGGTGCATTAGCCTGGAGTTTTTTGGGAAGCCCTCAAACAGGAATAATCAATGTATTTTTAAGAGGGTTAGGTATACCTATAAAAATAAATATATATAGTTTGGGCGGTATTATGTTTGTCTTAGGACTATACTATACACCATATGTCTATATGTTTTCCAGCGGTTCTTTAAGCAGAATGGACCCCTCTTTAGAAGAAGCCTCAGCAATAGCAGGAAGTAGTAATTTACAGACCACTTTTAAGATTACTCTTCCATTAATTTTACCTGCACTTACCTCATCGGCAATTTTAGTTTATATTTTAATGTGTGAGGTTTTTGCAGTTCCTGCCATACTTGGGCAGCCGGCTCGATTATATTTTGTTCCGACAGTCATTTTTAATTGGGTCAGAGGAGCGCCTCCACATGATCTAAATTTAGCTTCTGCCATGGGGACATTGCTAATTATAATTGTCACCATACTACTTTTTATCCAGGGAAGAATCTTACGTAAACGTAGCTTTGTCACTGTAGCCGGTAAAGGGATACGGCCTAAAGAAGTGGAATTACGCTGGGCTAAAATACCCTGTTTTATAACAGCATTACTTTATTTATTTGTAGCAGTGGTATTACCATATATTATACTTATACAGTCTGCATTCAGAGACTATATGTTCATACCAGACATAGCTTCATTCTTTTCAACTGCTGTTATGAGTATGAAGAATATTAACTCTGTTCTCAACAACTCCCTCTTTTGGACAGCATTAAGAAATACAATAGCTATGGCAGTATTTACCGGTACAGTTGGAGGAATTTTTTATCTTATAATAGGTTACATGATCCACAAAACTAAATTACCCGGACGTGAGCTGCTAAATTATATTTGTGTGATGCCTATAGCGGTAGCAGGGTTGGTTAAAGGTATGGCATATCTATGGGCATGGATTTCACTGCCGATAGGTATTTATGGAACTGTTTGGATATTAATATTAGCCTATATATCCCGTTTTACTCCACAAGGCTTACGGGCAGTCTCTTCTTCTATGGTTCAGATTCATCCAGAGCTAGAGGAAGCATCTAGAATTAGCGGGAGTGGAGTTGTAGGTACTATAAAAAATATTCTATTTCCTTTAGTTAAACCAGGAATGTTTTCGGCAGTTACTTTAGTGATGCTATTGTGTGTACGCGAGTTAAGTACCTCCATCTTTTTATATACATCTAAATCGATTGTTATGACGGTACTTGTTTATGATCTGTGGGAAAGCGGAAGGTGGGGGGCAGTCGCATTCACAGCCTTGTGCCTTTCTGTAGTCTTATTAGTTTTGGTAATTATTTCAAGGGTAGTTCTTAAATCTGAATTAACCTGACGACAAAAATAATGAAAAAAGGGGGGGTTCAAAAATATTAAATATTGTGTAATACATGTATTCTAAAAAAGAGAATTGAATTCAAATATTATTAAAGGAGAACTTTGCAATGTCAATAAAAAGAAGTTTTAATGCAATACTTCTCATCTTGTTTGGAATAATGCTCGTTGCTTTAACAGCTTATGCTACAGAAAGTAGAGAAATTACCGAAGAAGGTGTTTTTCTTAATGGAGAATTTATTATTGACAGAGAGACTTATCTAAAAGCTATTGCAGAGAAAGACTTGCAATTATATACCGCCCACAGCCTGGACCATGAAGAAGCAATGGTTAAAGCATTTATGGAAAACTTCCCGGCTATAAAAGTTGAAATTACCAGAGCCGGGGGTGCTACTTTGCATGAGAAGATGTTAACAGAGGAGGCAGCAGGCGTTTTAAAAGCGGATATTGTTATAAATAGTGATACAAATTATTTACAAGATTTTTATGACAAAGGATGGCTTTCAGAACATATACCGGCTTCTAACGAATTGTATCCTGATGATTCTAAAGTAGAGGGATACTACTATCCAACCGGAGCAAGTCCTATCCTTATTGCCTATCACAGTATCCTTGTTGACAAAGAAGACGCGCCTAAAGATTGGGCAGATTTGGGTGACCCCAAATGGAAAGGAAGATTGGGTGGTCAGCGTTTAGGTGGTGGGGCTATGTGGTCAATGGTATGTTTTATCAGATCTCAGCTTGGGGAGGATGTTTTGAAATCATGGGCACCAAACCAGCCAGTAATGTACACAAGTGGTGGTGGCCTGGCTAATGCCCTGGTATCAGGTGAGATAATAGTTACAAACCTGGGTTTATATTCATCTTATCCCATAAAATATGAACAGGGAGCACCTATTGAAATTGTCTATCCTGAATCAGGTTGCCCTCTGTATATCCCTGTTATTGGCATTATGTCACAAGGAAAGAGCCAGAATGCAGCTAAATTATTTATGAATTGGTATTTAAGTGTTGAAGGCCAATACCTACTTGCTACTTTACGTGGTCAATACTCCTTACGCCATGATGTTCCAGCTATACCAAATGTTCCACCTTTAAGTGAAATTAACTACTGGGTTCCTGATCCAAAGTTGCTGTTAGATGAAAACCT
>CAZLMD010000088.1:0-3663 GCA_964560535.1 uncultured Atribacterota bacterium | reverse complement strand
ATCTCTTCTTTTCTTTCAGAAGTCCTCTCTCTTTTACCCAATTAAAATACTCTCATTCTATCTTAAAATTATTTATGTTAATTAACGTTAACTTACTGAAGTTAATAATAGCAATCTGCATTAATATTGTCAAGTGGTTTTAAAGGCAAGTTTTTAGAATTTATTTCCTAGAATATGTTTTTATATCTTTATACTGAATTAAATTGGTAATAAATATCGCTTATTATTTTAAAAATGTTAACAGCCTAGTGTAGCAATCATGACTGCCTTGATAGTATGTAATCGATTTTCTGCTTGATCAAATACTACGGAATGTTTACTACGAAATACCTCATCACTTACTTCCATTGATTTTAAGCCAAACTTTTCATATACTTCTTTACCTATCTTGGTATTTATGTCATGGTATGATGGTAGGCAATGCATAAATATCACTTCAGGGTTTTCAGTAGCCAGGACTAGTTCCATACTTACCTGATAGTCTTTTAATAATCCTACTTTCTCAGCAATCCTATCTTCTTCGCCCATAGATACCCAAACATCGGTGTAAATTACATCAGCACCCTTCACACCCTGTAAAAGGTTGTCAGTTATATGGATATTTGCACCTGATTTTTCTGATATTGTTTTTACATCTTTTAGCAGACTTTCTTTGGGAAATAGAGAGCCTGGAGTAATTATTTTCGCCTCTATACCCATAATAGCAGCAGCAATAAGTAGTGAATTGGCCATATTGTCTCTTCCATCCCCTATAAAGACTAAGGTTGTCTTCTCTAAAGGTTTTCTCACTTTTTCTTTAATAGTCATTAAGTCAGCAAGGGCTTGTGTAGGGTGGTAGAGATCAGTCAATCCATTCCAGACTACTACGCCTGAATGCTTTGCTAATATCTCAACTGATTCTTGTTTAAATCCACGGAACTCTATTCCATCATAGTAACGCCCAAGAACTTTTGCAGTATCTTCCATTGATTCTTTTATATCCATTTGAGAACCGGTTGGTCCAATATAAGTAACATTAGCTCCTTGATCAAAAGCTGCAACTTCAAAGGCGCATCTAGTTCTGGTTGAAGTTTTTTCGAAAATTAAAACAATATTTTTTCCTTTTAATCTTTGCTCTTCAACTCCATCATATTTTGCTTTTTTAAGCTCTGTGGCTAAATCGAGCAAAAAAACAATCTCATCCTTGTTAAAATCTTTCAGAGTTAATAGGTGACGGTTTTTTAAATTGACTGACATAAATTTTCCTTTTTACAATTCCATTGTTTTTAAAGTTTTATATTTTGTAATATTTAATTATTTTTAATATATATCATTTTTTAATGAAGTTTGCTATAAATTGAGAATAAATTTTAATAAATATTTTAAACAGTAAGTTAATTTATTATCCCTTAGTTAAAGAGGTGGACAAAGACACCACTCCTAACTTTCGGTTCAAACCAGGTTGATTTGGGTGGCATTACCTGCTCCATATCGGATATTTCTATAACTTCTTCCACTGAAGTAGGAAATAGTGTGAATACAATGTATGAACCTTGCTTAACTTTTTCTTCTATTTTCAATAAGGCGTTTTTATCTCCTCCTATAAATTCTATTCTGTCGTTTTTTTGAGGATTTTCAATTCCTAATAGTGGATGTAATATCAGATCTTGCAAAATGGACACATCGAGCAAGCTGGCAGCACCTTTTCTTTTTTCATTGAAATAGTCTCTTGTAAACAGCAGCTTATACCACTGACCCGAAATATTCATACCGAATTGATGCTTGTTGATCGGTAAAAAGGGTGTATTTCCATCAATTTTTTCTATTTGAAATAATTCGCTCACTTTTTGAACAAAATCAGCCTCAACAAATTCTGGAAATATTTTTACCGCTCTATGGTAAGCAGAAATATGTATTTGATCGTGTGGTATTAGCACAGCGGGAAAATACATGTATTCTTCAGTCTTCCTCAAAGCATTCTTTTTATCTTTGGAATCTTTTGATTTTATTAATCTTGCCACCTCAGCAGCAGCTGCGGCTCTGTGATGTCCATCAGCAATATAAAGACTTGTAACATGTTGGAAAGCTTCTTCTAATAGTAGAATATTCTTCTTTTCTTTGATTTGCCAGCAACGATTTTCCACCCCATCATCTGATTTAAAATTATATAAGGGTTCCTTATTGTTAACCTCTCCGTTTATTAATTCATCTATATAGCGATTACCTTTATATATAATTAGAATACATCCTGTATGGGCGTTTGTTGATTTAATATGATTAATTCTTCCCTGAAGAGGCTCTATATTTGTCTTTTCATGTTTCTTCACTATCCCTTTTAAATAATCTTCCACAGACAAACATGCCACCAGTCCCGTTCTCTGGTAAATGCCATTATCTTGATGGTACAGGTAAAAGCACTCCTGTTCTTCCTTCTGCATAACACCCTGCTTAATCAAAGATTGTAAATTTTTGGCTGCTATTTCAGAGAGCTGAAGACTGGAAAGACTTTGTTCACCTATCAAGTTCGCTTCTGGCTTAACAACTTTTAAAAATGAGTAAGGATTGTCTCTAACAATCAGACTGGCTTCTTCCTGGCTTACAATGTCATAAGGCGGAGAATTAACTTTAGATACCATTTCTACTTTTGGCCTTAATGCTTTAAATGGCTTAACAAATACCATATATATTCCTCCTCTTACTTCAGTATTTTCATTTTCTGATATTCTTCTATTAACCGTATAATTTCTTGTCCGATTTTAAATTGTGCTTCCTTCGTGGAAGCTCCAATATGGGGAGTAGCTGAAACACGTTCATGACGTAGAAGTGTAATATTTTTACATGGCTCCTGACAGTAAACATCAATACCAGCTCCAGCAATTATATTTTTATTTAACGCTTCTAGTAGAGCAGCCTCATTAACCAGCTTCCCTCTGGCTGTATTGATCAAAAAAGCACTTTTCTTCATCATTTTAAGTTGAGGTTCATCAATTAAATAACCATTATTTCCTTCAGACGATATGTGTAATGAGATAAAATCAGCCTGACGCAAAACTTCTGAGAAAGGTAAGTATTGCCAGCTGTTATCTATTTCTTCAGGTGTTGCAATATCAAAATAGACAACTCTCATCCCCAGGGCATTTGCTCTCTGTGCTAACACCTGGCCTATACGTCCCATTCCTAAAATACCCAGTGTTTTACCGGATATTTCCATACCGAGACATCCGTTTTTATTCCATATTCCCTGCCGAATGGTAGAATTAGCCAATACTACTTTTCTAGCCAGTACAAATATATGGGTTAAGGCTAATTCTGCTACAGATAAACTGCTGGCTTCAGGGGTATTAAGAACTTTTATACCCTTATCTTGCGCATACTCCACATCAATATTGTCTATCCCTACACCTGCTCTGATAATCAGTTTAAGAAAGCCTGTTTTAAGTGAAATATCTATCAATTCCCTGCTTACTGTGGTGGCAGAACGAATTATTAATATTTCATTCTTCTGTATTTCTTGAAAAATTGCCGATGGATCCTTTTGCCCTTCTTGAACTAAAAATCCTCTTTTTTTCAATTCATTAATAACTAATGGATCTATGTTGTCTTTAACAAGTATTTTAATCATAGGTTTATTCACCTCCGGAAAATAACAAATAGTCGATTGTAGATAGTAATTCCTCTATTTCT
>CAZLMD010000087.1:0-3765 GCA_964560535.1 uncultured Atribacterota bacterium | reverse complement strand
ATCTGTTTAAAAGCATAAGCAGCAGCATCATTTCCAGTAATTGCTACAGTCTTGACACTCATTTTTTTACCCCTTCCTCTTCCCAGCATTCACTCTCATCTCTCATTTCAATGGCCTTTACCGGGCATTCAACAGCACAAATTCCACAGCCTTTACAATGATCGTAATCGATATCTTTGACTTTGCCATCTTCTATAATAATAGAAGAATCAGGGCAATAAACCCAGCAAATTAAGCAATGTGTACATTTCTGCTCATCTCTTACCGGTCTTTGAGAACGCCAGGACCCTGTCTTGTACTTTTCAGAGTTTCCTGCCTCTAAAATCAATCCCCCTCTGGGGATATCTTTCCACCCTCTCTGCTTGATTGCACTCATTCGCCTTTAACCTCCTGATAAGCTCTTTCAATAGCTCTAACATTTCCATCAATAACATTTTGACTGAATCTGTCAGAAAATTGTTCCTTTATACCATTAATCACATTTTCTAATTTCAATAGACCTGTCGCTTTTATTAGGGCCCCTATCATGGGTGTGTTTGGCAATGGACGCCCTATTTCTTCCAGTGCTAATTTACTTGCATCAAGAGTAAATATCTTCCTGCCTTTCAAACCCAGTTTTTTCCTGATCTGAGCCGGATCCTCTTTTGTATTCACTATAATCAAACCTTCCTCAGGCAATCCCTCAGTAATATCCACAGTGCCAATTAAGGTTGGATCAAGCACTACTACCATATCCGGGCTGGTCACATGGCAGTGAATTTTGATAGGCTCATCGCTTATTCTGGTAAAAGATTGAATTGGTGCACCCATCCTCTCTGGCCCATATTCAGGAAAGGCCTGGATATATTTGTCTTCAGCTAAAGCAGAAGTAGCCAGCAACATAGAAGCAGTAACAGCACCCTGCCCTCCTCTGCCATGCCATCTTACTTCAATAATTTTTTTCATTACAGAAATGCCTCCATTTATTGTTTGTCCTCTTTATTCATTTTTAAATATTTGCCTACCTATCAATGCTTGTGTTAGGGTTACCATATCAGCATATTCTAAATCGCCTCCTATAGGCACCCCATAGGCAATTCTAGTCACCTTTATATCCAGGGGTTTGAGCAATCTGGCTATATAGGATGCAGTAACTTCCCCTTCAATATTGGGATTGGTTGCCATTATAACTTCCTTTATTTTCTCAGATTTTAACCGAGAAACAAGGTGATCTATTGTTAAATGATCCGGGTCTACACCATCTAAAGGAGAAATGGCTCCTTGCAAAACATGGTATAATCCTCTATACCCACCTGTCCTTTCGAGTGCCATTAGATCTCTCGCTGTTTCTACAACACAGATAGTATCTCTTTGCCTGGTATTATCCTGACATATTTCACAGGTTTGCTTTTCTGTTAGATTATAACAAATCTGGCATTTTTTGATCTGCTCTTTAGCATTAATAATTGATTGTGCCAGTAATCCAGCTTCTTTTCTAGAAATATTGAGAATATATAGAGCAAGCCTTTGGGCGGTCTTCGGTCCAATACCAGGTAGTTTAGATAATTCTTCAATCAATATTGCTAATGGTTTAGCATATTGGTAACTCATTTTTAATTAACCATCAAAATATTCCTGGCAGATTTATTCCACCAGTCAATTTCATCATCTCTTCATTTACCATTTCTTTAGATTGCCTTATTCCCTCATTGACTGCAGCTAAAACTAAATCTTCTAACATCTCTTTATCTTCCGGATCAATTATATCACGCTCAATATGAATCTCTTTTATCTCCTGCTCTCCATTTATTACCAATTCAACCATTCCTCCTCCAGAAGTAACCTTTATCTCTTTGCTGGCAAGCTCTTTTCTCATAGCTTCCATTTTTTTCTGCATTCCTTGAGCCTGTTTCATCAAAAATTTCATGTCCATACTTGAAAACCTCTTTTCTATTCTTCTCTAATATTTCCACCAAACAAATTAAGTGCTTCGTTTAGAATATCTTGATGATCAATTATCTCTTTTATCTCTTTATTTTCATCTTTATTAATATCTTCCACAGATATCGCATTATCTATGGAAGGCTTTTCTTCAACTTTATTCCTATTCTCTTTTGGAGGGGATATATCATCATCAATCTTACTTTCTTCAACAATACATCTCAATTTTAGGCTACAATTTGTTTCGTCTTTTAAAATTCTTTCAATCTTTTTTCTATTCTCTTTTTTCTCCAAACTTTCCTTATGAAAAAGGCAGCTCTCTGAAAAGCCAATCAACAACTGGTCACCTTCAATACGGATATTTTTACCCACCATTAAGAAAGAATAAAGAGAGATCTTTTCTTCCTTTATTCTTAAAAGTATTTTTGGCCAAATCTCCTCTATTTCCTGCTTTTGGACCATTCCAGCCTTAACTGGCTTATCTTCTTTTCGAACAGGTTCTACCAGATCTTTTTCTTTTAAAGATGTGGCTCTATCTTTTTTTACAACGATAGCGTCTTCTTTACTGGCAATGTTTTTAACAAAAGTTTCTTTCTGCCCGGGTTTCTCCTCAATATACGACATTTTGACTACAAATAATTCCAATAAAATCCAGGGATAGCGATTAAATTTCATCCTATCCCCAATTATTTTCAACTCTTCTATGATATCAAGAAGAATCTTTGTATCGGCTCTTTCTGAAAGTTCCAGGGCTTTTTCCAATTCAGCTCTTTCAAAGTATGAGGAAGAATGTGGATTTTTTTTATCTAATATTTTTAAAAGGGATAAATTGTGTGTATAGATAATCAAATCCTGAACAAACTGTCCTAACTCAGCCCCTTCTCTCACCAGATCATTGACCAGCTTGAGTCCTGACTCTGTATTATGATTAATGATAGCTTCTAATAATTGTCTGAATGTCTTATGAGGTATCAGTCCTAATATTTCCCTTACTTTTTCAGGTGTTACTTCATTTTCACCATAAGTTATAACCTGATCTAAGATGCTTTCGGCATCCCTCATTGAGCCTGTTGCACTTTCCGCAACCATCTTTAAAGAAGATGAATCTATATTTAATTTTTCCTCTTCTACAATTCTTTTTAACTTTTCTACCATCTCTTCAATAGAAATTCTGCGAAAATAAAAAGACTGGCATCGTGAGAGAATAGTATTTGGAACCTTATATGGTGCGGTAGTAGCAAAAATAAATAAAACCTGGCCGGGTGGCTCTTCTAATGTTTTTAATAAAGCATTAAAGGCTTCATTTGTCAGCATATGTACTTCATCAATAATATATATCTTATATCTTCCCTCTGTCGGCGCAAATCCAATCTTGCTTCTTAATTCTCTGATTTCATCAATTCCACGATTTGAAGCTCCGTCAATTTCCAGTACATCCATTGATTGTCCCTGATTTATACGTATACATCGAGAACATACTCCACAGGGAAGTTCTGTAGGTCCATTCTCACAGTTAAGAGCTTTAGCAAAAATTCGCGCTGTTGTTGTTTTCCCTACTCCTCGAGGTCCGGAAAAAAGATAGGCATGGGCAATACGATTTAATTTAATGGCATTTTTCAGAGTTTGAGTTATATGGCCCTGTCCTACGATATCATCAAAAGTTTGGGGTCTCCATTTTCTATAGATGGATTTGTATTGAGTCATTTTGTGGTTTCCGTCACAATCCTGTTAAAATTCTTATAAAAAAATGACCGTGCCCTATCCTCGAACTACCCTCCCAAGCGGCATTGGAACAGTTAACTCCAATCAGGTTTCCCTGCGGCACCCAAAGAGTTTTACTTACCG
>CAZLMD010000086.1:0-3790 GCA_964560535.1 uncultured Atribacterota bacterium | reverse complement strand
GGCAGGTTATTAATAGTAAAGATTAATATTCCCTTGCCAATGCCAAAAAGATAATAACAGATAATATTGACATAAATGGAAAACAAGATAAGCAGTTTACTGTTGTTTCACCGCAGATATGTAGCAGGTAGCAGGTAGTAGGTGAAAATATAGTTCCAAAAATTGTTGAAACACAATTTTCTTTAAAGATATTTTAAATATTAAATGATGTAATTACACCTATACTATTACTATAAATTAATGACAGAAATCTTTATTAAATAGAGATGTAACAGGTGAGAAAGCTCTCGTCTCCGGGGTAATTGCGAGATTACAAGTAGACGAGAGCTTTCTATTTAGGAGGTTAGTCAGTATATGGATGTAAGATCCAAAAATTTTGAATTAGTAGAACATACAGCAGATATAGGTTTAAAAGTGTATGGAAAAAGTGAGAAAGAGTTGTTTATAAATGCAGCCAGGGGAATGTTTTTCCTTATAACCGGTTCCTTAATATCTCCTGTTGAACATAGTGCAAAAAAATATTTTACAGTAGAAACAAAAGCATCTAACATTGAAGATTTAATAATTGAATGGTTAAATGAATTGCTCTATATACATGCAACCGAATTAGTGGTTTTTGATAACTATAATATTTGTCATATAACAGGGGAAATCATTAAATCTGAAGTCAGTGCTCTTTATATTAAAGATTCTTCTTATCAAGTAGTTAAGGAGATAAAAGCTGTTACCTATCATAACATTTATGTCCATCAGCTTAAGAACGGCAAATGGGAAGCGAATATTGTATTTGATATTTAAGAGCAAATTTCTTATTATTTCAAATAATAAGAGGGAATGAACCGCTAAAAATTTATTTTTATCTACCATTGAATAACACAAGAGAGGAGCGTTTTATGAAAGAAAATTGGGAAGAGATATTAAAACAGAAAGATACTTATATATGGGACATTCCAAAGGAACATCGCCCCGGAATGTTAGTAGATGGGCGTATCTATGCTTCTCAAAGCCTTTTAAAGCAGATAATTACTGATAAATCATTGGATCAGGTGGCTAATGTTGCTTTTCTTCCTGGTATTGTAGGACATTCTCTTGCCATGCCAGATATTCACTGGGGGTACGGGTTCCCAATAGGAGGTGTGGCAGCTACGAGTATTGAAGACGGGGTTATCTCGCCTGGAGGAGTAGGTTTTGACATAAATTGCGGGGTAAGGCTGATACGTTCCAATTTAAAGCTGGAAGATGTAAAAGATAAAATGAATCAGCTGGTAGAGAGGCTTTATAGAAAAATACCTTCCGGAGTTGGCTCTGAAGGGATTATAAAATTGAATTTAGCAGAGGCAAAGAGAGTTTTAACAGATGGTGCACAATGGGCAGTTCAAAAGGGATTTGGGGAAGAAGATGATATAACCCATACTGAAGAAAAGGGTAAGATGTCTGACGCTAATTCAGACATTATAAGTAATAAAGCAATTCAACGAGGAAGGACACAGTTGGGAACATTGGGTTCTGGAAACCATTTCCTGGAAATTCAGGTAATTGACCAGATTTATCAACCGGAAAAAGCTCAGAAAATGGGACTGGAGGATGGAATGGTAACAATTATGATTCATACCGGTTCCAGAGGTTTTGGCCACCAGGTTTGTACTGACCATTTAGCCATTATGCAAAAAGCAGTGCAACGATACCATATTAGTCTGCCAGATAGACAATTAGCGTGTGCACCCATTAACTCCCCTGAAGGTAAAGACTATTATCAAGCTATGTGTTGTGCAGCAAATTTTGCCTGGGCTAATCGCCAATGTATAACTCACTGGTTGAGGGAGGTGTTTGAGAATATATTCAAAATGTCCCAACAAGAGTTAGGATTGAATCTAGTCTATGATGTTGCCCATAATATTGCCAAAATGGAGCTACATCAATTTAAGGGTGAAAAACTAAGGCTATGTGTTCATAGAAAAGGTGCTACCAGAGCATTCCCTCCACAACATCCCGACTTGCCTCCGAAATATTTTGATATTGGCCAGCCAGTTTTAATACCAGGCGACATGGGCCGTTACTCTTTTGTTTCAGTAGGGAATGCGCAGGCGATGGAAGAAACCTTTGGGTCTACCTGTCACGGAGCTGGAAGAGTTTTGAGCAGAGGTGCTGCCAAAAAGGCGGTTAAAGGTAAGAATATAGCTGAGGAACTAAGAGAAAGGGGTATTTTGGTTAAAGCCAGAAGCAGAGAGACTCTCGCAGAAGAAATGTCAGAAGCTTACAAAGATGTGTCAGAAGTGGTTAACGTAATGGATCAGAGCGGTATTTCCAGTAAAGTTGCTAGAATGCGTCCACTTGGGGTCATAAAAGGATAAATAATTAATTTTTATAAAAATAAAGTATAATTTTATTGAATAATATTAGAATTTCTAATATATTTGAATTATAAAAATAAATAAAAAAATGTATGCAATAAAATAGTTCAGGAGGTTAACAATCCAATGCTGGATTTAAAACTAATTCGTTCCGAACCAGATTTAATAAAGGATTCTTTAAAAAAAAGAGGACAGGATTTTAATAGTATCGATTATATATTAGAAATTGATGATAAGCGCAGAAAAATTATTTTTAATTCCAGTGCCCTGAAACAGGAAAGAAATCAGGTATCTGAAGAGATTGCACTCCTGAAAAGAGAAAAAAAAGATGCCCAAGAAAAGATTGTAGCTATGAGAGAGGTGTCTAGTAAGATAAAAGAAATGGATACCCAGATTAAATCTATAGAGCAAGAGATACAAAATATATTATTAGAAATACCAAATATTGTTGATGCAAGCATACCGGTCGGTTCAGATGAAGAAAGCAATCTAGAAGTCAGGAGATGGGGGAACACAAGAGAATTTGACTTTGAACCACAAGCACATTGGGAGCTTGGCGAGAAATTAGATATTCTTGATTTTGAAAGAGGAGCAAGGATTTCTGCAGCACGTTTTACTGTTTTAAAAAATAAGGGTGCCAGACTAGAGAGGGCACTAATTAATTTTATGCTGGATATTCATACTAAAGAACATAAATATCAGGAAATACTCCCACCCTTTTTAGTAAATGCTCAAACCATGATTGGAACCGGTAATTTACCTAAATTTGAAAATGATTTATTTAAAACAAATGATGAGTTGTACCTTATTCCTACTGCTGAAGTGCCCTTAACTAACCTGCACCAGGGAGAAATATTGGCAGAATCAGCTTTGCCTATCTATTATACGGCATATACCGCCTGCTTTAGAAGAGAAGCCGGCTCATATGGCAAAGATATTAGGGGTTTAATCAGGCAACACCAGTTTGATAAGGTGGAATTAGTGAAAATTTCGAAACCAGCAGATTCTTTTTTAGAGCTGGAAAAACTGACTCAGAATGCTGAAGTTATATTACAGAGATTAGAGCTCCCATATCGTGTTGTTACTTTGTCAACAGGAGATATAGGATTTTCAGCTGCAAAGACCTATGATATAGAGGTATGGCTCCCATATCAGGGGAAATATAGAGAGATATCTTCTTGTAGCAACTGTACTGACTTTCAAGCCAGAAGAGCCAACATTCGTTTTCGAGAAGAAGAATCAGGGAAAGTGAATTTTGTCCATACTTTAAATGGTTCAGGGATTGCAGTGGGCAGAACGATGGTAGCTATTATTGAAAATTTTCAAGAAAAAGATGGCTCAATTGTTATACCTGATGCTTTGCGTCCTTATATTGATGGATTGCAAAAAATTTCAAGTTAAGGTAGAATATTATCGCCTATCTATTATTGGTAATTTTG
>CAZLMD010000085.1:0-3961 GCA_964560535.1 uncultured Atribacterota bacterium | reverse complement strand
GTTAAAAAGCAACGAGCTATTGATAATCTGCCTAAAAATCCGAATAAGATTGCATTTCCACTTGGAGGAATCATTATTGATAAGACTGATGAGGCTATTAAAAGTGAAATACTGTAGGATTTGGTATAATTCTGTTCTTCCATAATCTCTAAAAATCCTTTTCCCAATCCCCCTAAAGCTGCCATAGCCGACCCTGACATGGCACCAAAGAATGCGTTTGAAACAATTACTGCCATGCCCACTCCTCCTCTGATCCTGCAAAGAAGGGCGTTGGCAAAATCAATAATTCTTTTTGCAATTCCTGAATTTGAAAGCACCTGACCCATTAGAATGTATAATGGGAATGCTAAAAGTGAAAATGAGCTAACCATCTGCAAGCCCTGCATAGTTGCCCACAATGGTTCTATATCAAAAAGCACAAGGAGAATGAAACCACCAATAGCAAAGGCAAAGGCAATGGGTATGCCCAGAATCATCAATAGAATTATTCCTAGGAATATTAACATTATTTCAGTCATTTTCTATATTCCTCCCTTCTCAGAAGCTTGTGTAGCTATTTTTTGATTCTTATTCTTTCTTGAGTTTATATAATTTATAAGCCTGATAGTTTCGTGTACAGAAATTAAGAAAAATCCTACAATTAAACTTGCCACAGTTACAATTTTGGAAACCCCCAATGGCGAGAGGTTGAGATTTTTTTCTAAAACAAACTTTCCATATGTTATTGAAACATACAAAAAGATTATATTTATTATTATTGATAGAGAGGTCCTAATAAAATAAAAAATATAATCATATTTAGAATTGTTCATAAATTCATCTATTATGTTCACCTTAATTTGTGATCCTTCTCTACTTGAACAAGATGCTCCAATAAAGTAACAATATAGTGCTATTACTACAGTGAGCTCTTCCAATCCTAAAATAGATGAGTTGAAAATGTAGCGTAAAATTGTTGCGGTTAATACAAATAATAATATAATTACCATTGATATTGTCGCTATAAAGTCTTCTAAAAAGTAGAATGTTTTTGCCAGCTTATTATTGTTTTGTCGTTCGTTCATAGGCTTTATACTCCTTTTTGCTTGACATTCAGAATATTCTGAGGGATGGGATAAACCTATTAGGAATTATCCCATCCTCACATCTACTTATAATCCTATAAATAAGAATAATATTTTGTTATAGAATTATTTTTTTACTTCAGGCGGATAATTGTTATATACTGCACCCTGTCTTTCGATTAACCATTCGGAGGTAAGCACTTTACCCCAGCCATAATTCATCTCATCAAGGGACAAACCCCATGGTAGCTCAGGTGCGTTGGCTCTAACCACATCCATTATTTCTTTTCCAACTATCTTCTCTACATAAGCCCACTCAGCATCCCTGGCTCTTTCAGCTAAAGTAGCCCATCCATCACCATCTAAAGTAACGAGAATCTGCCATGGTAACAATTCTTCATTGTAGCTGAACTCAATGGCTTCTTTCCATGCATCCCATCCGTAGTCAGGATCATCTGTAAAATCGGCAGCTTCCAGGACTAATTTTTGATCTTCTTCTGAAAGAGTATTCCATAGGTCTAAATTCATTATAAATGGTATAACGGTCTGATCGTCCATTCCAGCATAGGCATACTTAAACGCATCACCAAAAACAGAAAATTCCTGGGGTATGCAGCCAGCAGCAGCATCTATGGTGCCTAAAGCGAGAGCTGATGAAACTTCTGAAAATGGCATCATTATTGGGTTATAGCCCAAAGCACTATAACGGGTAACCAGGTTTTCTGCAGGCATAACTCTCAACTTTACACCTTTTGGATCTAAAGGATCGTAGGATTTATTGGAAATTACTGTAGTACCTCCCATAGCACTTCCTCCGGGAGCAATAGCTAATAATTTCCAGTTACATTCTGCTGCAACTTCATCAACAATCTTAAACATCCATCCATCTTGTTTAAATCGATCTTCTGCCTGTTCGGCACTCCATCCAACATAACCTAGTGCTAATACATCCCATTTAGGATTGGTCTTGGTAATTGGATATGTGAAAGCTAGATCAAGCGAGCCACTCTGTACTGCTTCTTGTTGAATAATATAATCACCCAATAATTCGCCAGGATAGTATCTTATATTAATTCTTCCTTCAGAAGCCTTTTCTAATCTTTCAATAAAAGCTTCACTGACCTTGTCTAACATGGTTCCAACTGCGTGATATTGTGCCATTTTCCAATTGTATGTTTTTCCTTCAGCAGCAAATGCCTGTACTCCAACAATCATGAAAAAACTAATCAACACAAAAATAGTTAAAAATGGTTTGATTCTTCTCATAACTAATATTGACTCCTTCTTTTGTTATTTTTTAATTTTTGCTTTGTTTATTAACATAAATAAGAAAAAGAAAGATTACGTTTTTCACCTCCTTTCCATCTATATCTATATTGAAATATATATAAATATATATCGAATATTAATATTAATGATTATTAAATATTCAATATATCAAATATTAAATAATTAATAACAGATCAATAATTATATAAACATATGATACGGTTATGGAAATATAAGAAAGGTTATTTAATTGGAGCAAATGTTGACCATATATAATTACCTATAATCTTTTTAATTTATAATTTTTTTTGGAATTATACCATTTTTTTTAAATAATGAATTTTTTTGAAGTAATATACTTATACATTAAATTGTTTTATTTGTCAATCACTTTTTTACATAGACAATCTTATTTCATTTTAAATATTTTTATAGTTTTAAAGAAATTATTTGACTTAAAAAACCCGAACCCTGCAATATATATGGAAATTACGTATATACTTTTGAGATAGCAGGATATCAGTATTTGTCAAATTTAAATTTAATTTTTTAATAAAAAACAGTAACTTTGGCTATATGAATCATCCACAAAATATATGGATTAAAGATACTGTTAAGGCTTGAAATTTACCATGAAGAATCAAAAAAATGGTTCAGACACTCACCGTTATTATGAAGATTTACAATATCTAAGTACTTTAAATTAAAGCTAGCTTTACAGAAATATTTGTAAATCATGATTTAAAGTTTTGGTTCAATAAGTTGTTATAGAAGTAATATATTAAGATACATATTAAGGGCTTCCAGCTGTCAGACTGTTTTTGGGAATATTAAACCAATTATCTTAACTCACTTTTTATTTTTAATAAATAGAAAACCCCTAACATGATAATGGCAAAACCACTCAATTGGTACAAATTAACACTCTCTTTTAAAATGAAATATGCAAGAATAATTGATATGGATGGGTATGCGGATATTATGGCTGTTGCTTTGGAAAGATTAATTCTCTTAATAGCAGCTAAGAAAGTAACATAACTAAGGGCATATACGACGGTTCCAAAAAAGATAAATATACCTAACATATTTGGCTGAGTTAATATATTAAACTCCTTAATTCCTCCTGCAAATAAGTTTAATGCAAATAGTATGATTCCCCCATATAAAGTTCTACCAGTAGCGATAAAAAGAGGGCTTACCTCTGTTTGACGTAATAATCTTTTACTAAAAAAATGTCCGGCCTGGTAACAAAAAGGTGTTAACAGAATTAATATATCACCTAAATTCAATTTAGCTGATCCATGATAAATAACTATACTTGTACCAAAAATAATAAGCAAAGTTGAAATAATCTGTTTAGAAGAGATGCTTTCATTGAGAAAAAAATATCCTATTATCATAGCGTAAATCGATTCAACCTGGAGCAGGATAGCTGTATTTATCCCACTTGTCAATCTTACACCGTAAAAAAATAGAATATTAGACAGGGTAGTTCCAAAAAAACCTACCATAAAGATGGAAAAAAAATATTTTTTGTCCATTAACAAAAGGAGAGATTCTCTTTTATAGAGTATAATTAAGATCAGGCTCGCTGCAGCTATCAGATTAGTTACACTGGCAAAAAAAAG
>CAZLMD010000084.1:0-4014 GCA_964560535.1 uncultured Atribacterota bacterium | reverse complement strand
GGTGATGAGCCACTCTCATTGTCCGTTTTACTGTTTCCACTCGAAGAGATAGGTGATGAACCTGTCTCTCCTGATATGGTAGATGAGCCAGTACCAGGCAATGTGCCTCCAGATGAGGAAAGATCAGGGCCGTTTATTCCACTATTAATACCCTCTGTCGAGCTATCACGTGAAACGGTGTTTGAAGTTACTTTAACTGCAATCGCTGCTACCATTAAGTCCTGAATATTTGGACAAATATTTTCTATATTAGTATTACCGTCAACAGCCTGTTTAAATATTGTTTCAATCTTATCATTATCTATCCCCAGCTCAATCGCCTTGAGACCGAGGCTTGCCAGTTCCTGAGCAATTTCTTCCACTTCCTGCCAGCTTTTATCCTGTTCGCTGCTCATCTTTAAAACCTGCAGCAATACATTTGGAGGGACACCATTGGCAAGGGAGTCTGCCAGTATGTCTATCATCTCATCACATTCTCCATTTTGTATTTCATTTTCGGTAAGCAGGTTTTTGGCTATCAGCATATTTTCTGATTTTTGGTTAATGGCACTGATAATCAACCGCTGGTCAACATTTTTAGCCAGACCTTCTTTTATTTTATTTAAAATCGGTTTTTCAGAGATACCTTCTTTTTTTGTTGAAACAAGTGTATCGATAAATTTCTTTAAATTGTATGGGTCTATATTGTTTTTTACACTATTCTTTACAAGAGAAAGGGTATCTTCCTGTGAAATACCATCTTCCATCGCTTCCTGAACAGTATTAAGCACCATTCTTTTTTGGAAATCGCTGTATGATGAGTTATCAAGGTATATTCCAAACCTGGAAATACTGTCATCCTCATAAGACTGGCTGGCAAGAATAGAAATAGGAGTAGAAAAAATAAGGAACAGGGCAGCAGTCAGGCATATCAAGTGGTATATTGCTTTGAAATTGTTTTGGGCTCTATTCATTCCTTTATTTGTTACTTTCACTCTATTTGTCATTTCTTTTTCCTGTTTTATTCGCATTTACTTATCTCAAGTACTGCATTCTTGTTTCCAAATCCATCACTGACATAACGGTATGCCGATGGGTCTGGAACCCACTCCTGCCCATCTAATATAAACATGTACTCATATCGTCCTGGTTCTAATTTCAAGGTAACAGACCAGATACCATCATTGTTCTCATCTATAAGTAGGTCCCTATCAGGTTCCCAGTCATTAAAATCACCCACTACGGCAATACTCTTAACCTGGCTGGCATCTGCGCGCATTGAAAAGGTAATCTCAGCTAAATTGCTGGGGCATGGACAGTATTCCTCAACAATTGGGGAAAAATACGTATTATAACCTAAAAAAGCAGTCACAAGAGCAACGCTCAAAGCTGCCGCCCATTTTAGAGAAGCCCTTGGCATGACAAGCAGTTGGACAACTTTTTCCCACCAGCTCTCTTTTGTGTTTGTGGTAGAATCTTCTTCGGCTATTTTTTGCATAACCTTAACAGTAAAATCAGAAGGAAGTATTTCTTCAGATAATGATAAGGATAGAGAAACCAGATTTTGAAAAAGCTTCTGCCATTTTTTAAATTCTTCCCGACATCCGGAACAGCTCTTAAGGTGTTCCTCTATCTCAGCTGCTTCTGCTGCAGAAAGCCTGCCTTCCAGATAGTCCTCTATATATTCTTTTATATTCTGACAATTACTTTTTTTCATTTAGAACACTTAATCCTTAGCATTAAATTTACCTTCTACTCAATAATACGTAAATTAATACATAATGTTACATAAAAAATAGATTTATTTAAAAATTATTTTTATTTTTTATTTTTTTCTGAAGATTTTTCTATAGAATCTTTTAATTGCAGTCTGGCTCTATGTAACCGAACTTTTACTGAGTTTAAGGGAATATTTAAAATCGTGGAGATCTCATGGTAAGAAAGGTTTTGCATATGACGTAAAATTATAATCTCTCTATGTATTAGTGGCAAAGAATTGATAGTAGATTGTAAGTCTTTCTTATACTCCTGATGAACATGCCATTCTTCGGGATTCATTGTTAACTTATCATCTTTGGTAAAGAGAGGATTTTTTATTTCATAATCTTCTTCCTGGTGTGCATAGAGGTTTATTTCGCTCCCTTTTTTTCTCATTTTATCTCTTATAGTGTTAAGAGCAATCTTATGAAGCCAGCTGGAAAAAGAATAATTGGGATTGTACTGATGCAGAGAACGATATGCTTTTAAAAAAGACTCTTGAGCAATATCTTCACTGTCATGGTAATTTCCAGTCATCCGTAATGCGAGCTGATAAATCAGGTTTTTATATTTTTCAACTAAGAAGGAAAAAGCTTCTGTATTTCCTGATTGGCATGATTCAATCTTTTCCTGTTCATTGTTGTGATCATACATATTATTTGCTGTCATTTTCTGTATTTAAATATTTACTCATCTTCAGAATCTCCTGTTTGACCCGGTTCTTCAGGAGATAGATGTTTTTCTATTTCATAAATACGTTTCTGAGCATCCTGTGCTATAGATTTGCCGTCATCCCAGGTGCTATTAGGGTATTGATTTATGATTATCTGGTATGCAGCTATGGCTTCTGCCCATTTCCCCTGCTTTTCATAACAATAACCGATATAAAAATAGGCGGAGGGAACAATCAATCTATTTTCTCCAGGCCATGTTGCCGAAGGATAATTACTTACTGTCTGTTGAAAGGCATTGATAGCCTGATCATAATATTGCAAATTATAATAAATTTCCCCGATAAAGTATTGAGATGGAGGAGTATAGTCACTTTGCGGGTGTAGTGTTATGAGTTGCTGAAAATCCTGAATTGCTTCATTATTATTATTCAGTCTTTTGTTACACCAGGCAATCCTGTATCGGGCAAGAGGAATTAAATCACTCGATTGATAATTGTCTATCACAGTCTGATACTGTATTTTTGCATGATAATAATCGCTGGTGTAGTAATAGCAATTTCCAATCCCCATACGGGCATCATCAGCCCAGGGGCTATCCGGGTAATAAAAGAGGAGGAGTGAGTACTCGTCTCTAGCCATGATATAAAATCCATTTATCTCATAGATATTACCAATATAATACTGTGCATCATCAGCCCAGGGGCTATCCGGGAAAGTATCACGTAATTCAACGAAGCTATCTAATGCTTGTTGATAATCCTTTTGTACCAAATGGTCTATTGCTATATCATAAAGAATGGTATCTTCTTTCGGTTGAAGAACGATTGGGTCACCAAAATAGACTTTATTGACAATATTTGGTTCGAGATAGACATTGAGTAATTTTAAGGTCGCATATCCCTCTTTAATAATAGTTACAGTTCTATTGCCTGCAGGGGCTTCTGTCAGCAAAAAATGTCCATTTTTATCTGTATAAGCAGTATTAGCCGAGCCGCTAATACTCACCAATACACCTGAGAGAGGTGTGGTATTATTATCTTTCTTACCATGTACTACCCCTTCCAAAGAACCATTTTGCGGGTTAAGTGCATTACAGCCATTAAGAAAGAGGGTAATAGAGAGTATTATTATTAATGATAAAAATGATTTTGTTGAAAATAGCGGTAAAGATGGATTTTCATAAAACATTTTTTTCTTATGACTATTTTCTTTTGATATTTTTATGATATTTTTTAAACTGTTATTTATATTAAAATTTAAAAAAAACAACGGATATCTCCTTTAGTATAATTCAGCCTTAATTTTGTTTTTGCTGTAATTCTTTTTTTGCTAAACCTGCAACATCTGAACCGGGGAACTCTTCCAAAACGAGTTGAAAATATTGTTCAGCATTCTGTCTTTCGCCTATTTTATCATAGGATTGGCCTAAATGGTAGTAAACAAAATCACTTTTGATTCCTGATTCGAGGTAAGCAATGAAGCTGTCGATGGCATTTTGATAATCTTTTTGTTGATAATAAATCCAGCCCATGTGGTAGTAAGCATTAGTTAGGGAGGGCTTTTCTTCCAATAACTTCTGATATATATTGATTGCTTCCTGGAA
>CAZLMD010000083.1:0-4068 GCA_964560535.1 uncultured Atribacterota bacterium | reverse complement strand
CGGTAGGGTTTGCCCAATGGATAATGAAATTATCCAATGGTATAACAGAAAGAAATCTTGTCATCTTTTTTATAATTCTGGAAAGTCTTATGGCAATAATTGCCATAAGAATATATCTATAATGTTGATTGATAAATTTCAAAATGGAATAATCAGACAGGATTAAAATTTTAAGATATTCAAAAATATTTTAAAATTTTTATAGAACAAGTGAACAAGAAGAAAGGTAGGAATAATGAATACAATTCTGGTGACCGGAGCAGCAGGGTTTATTGGCAGCAGGGTTTCTGAGTATCTGATAAATAGTGGATATCAGGTTATAGGGTTAGATAACCTTAATGATTATTATGATGTGAGACTTAAAGAAAAACGCCTGGAGAGACTGAGAAAGCAAAAGTGCTTTAAGTTTCACCATATTGATATAGAGGATTACAATTCACTAGAAGAATTATTCAAACAATATCCATTCATAGGAGTAATCAACGAGGCTGCTAGAGCCGGAATCAGGATGAGTGTAGAAAATCCTTTTGTTTACCATAAAACCAATATTGAAGGAAACTTGAATTTATTGGAACTTTGCAAAAAATATAAAATACAGCAATATGTATTAGCATCCACTTCATCTATATACTCTGGTTGTGAACAGCCTTTTAATGAAGAGAGCCGCTCTGATACTCCTTACTCGCCATATGCGGCTACAAAAAAATCTGCCGAACTTTTAGCTCACTCCTATTATTACCTTTATAACATTAATATTGCAATAATGCGGTATTTCACCGTATATGGTCCTTTTGGTCGGCCCGATATGGGTATTTTTAGATTTATTAAATGGATTCTGGAAGGCAAAAAAATTCAAATATATGGTAATGGCATGCAGGTAAGAGATTTTACCTATATAGATGATATTGCAGCCGGAACAATAATGGCATTAAAATTAAAAGGATTTCACAAGATTAATCTCGGAAACAATAATCCTGCTTCTTTAATGCAGCTAATTAGCTTTATTGAAAAGTATACCGGAAAAACTGCGGAACTGGAGTTTTCACCTTCCTTTCCTGAAGATATGGAATCAACATGTGCTGACATCTATAAAGCAGAAAAGATTTTGGGCTGGAAGCCTGCAGTTAGTCTGGAAAAAGGTATAGAAAAAACGGTAAAATGGATGATGGAAAACTGGGATTGGATAAAATATTTAAATATTTAGAAGAATCGTAGGTTAATTATAGATAAATAATTTAAAAATGAAATTAAAAAAATATTTATGGAAAAGAAAAAACTTAAAGAAACAAAACAAAGAATAAGAATGGCTCATCTTATTGCAAGAATGGATACTGGTGGAGCGGAAGAAAATACAAGCTATACTATTCTGGGGATGGATAAAAATAAATATGAAATTGATTTGATTGTTGGAGACGAGTTTGGCAGCCAATACGAAAAAATATTTCACGAGAATAAGATTAAAGTGATACAGATACCGGGATTTATCGGTAACCTTCATCCATTATACGATATCAGACTTTTTGTCCAACTGATTACTATCTTTAACAAAAATAAATATGATATTATACATACACATGGTACGAAGGCAGGTATTATTGGAAGAATAGTTGCTAAGATCACCGGAATTCCCATTATCATACATGGCTTGCATGGAAATGCCTTAGGTGTTTTTTCTTCCAGTTGGATGAATGCGATTTTCTTGTATTCTGAAAGAGCAATCAGCTCTTTTACCGATGCTCATATTTCTGTTAGCAACCTTCTTTCTGAGAATTATTTAAAACAAAAAATAGGTAAACCAGAAAAATATTATACCGTCAGGAGCGGTATGGACTTAAGCTCTTTCTTAGTAGACAGGAGTTGCATTTTTAAAGAAAAGAGAAGGGAGCTATCGATTAATAATGATGATTTTGTTATTGTTAATATTAGCCGACTTGAGCCGCTTAAAGGGCATAGCCTGCTTTTGCAAGCATTTAAAATACTGTATGAACAAACAAAAAATAGGAAGCTTATTTTATTGATTGTTGGAGAAGGAATGGAAAAAGAAAAGATACTTCAAGAAATTAAAAAATTAAGATTAGAGGACAATGTAGTATTAATGGGGTACAGGAACGATATTCCAGAAATACTGGCTCTCTCCGATCTTCTTACACATACTTCTTACCGGGAAGGTCTTCCGAGAGTAATGGTTCAAGCAGCTACAGTGGGTATACCAATAGTTGCTTTTAATGTTGATGGTGTACCGGAGATACTGATAGACGATTTTAACGGTTATTTAGTAGACCCGGGAAATATAAGGCAGCTGGCAGATAAAATAAGCATTTATTTAAATAAACCCCGGTTGCTTAAAATACATGGCGAAAATAGTAAGAAAGTAGTAAAGAACAGATGGACTATTGAAGAAATGGTAAGGGAGACAGAAAGTATTTACCAGACATTGATTAACAAAAAAATTGGCTGTATTTGAATATACCCAAAAATGTTTTAATGCCTTTGCTTTGTTTTCACAATTACGGAAGGAAGGTTCTAAAATGAAAATAATTATACTGGCTGGTGGTACGGGATCTAGGCTTTGGCCTTTAAGTCGTGAACGTTATCCAAAACAATTTATTAAATTAAACAATAGGAAATACTCTCTATTTCAAGACACGTTTAGCCGTAGCATATGTTTAGCTGACATGATAGATATCTATGTAGTTACAAACAAGAATTATAAGTTTTTAGTAATAGGAGAAATAAATGAGTTAGGCTATAACTATCCTGAAAAAAATATATTAATAGAACCAGAAGCTAAGAATACCTTGCCTGCTATATATGCGGGAGTTCATGAAAATTTGAAAAGAGGGGGAGTATCAGATTCTGTTGTGGTATTTCCCTCAGATCATTTAATTAAAAGAGATGAAGAATTCATAGAAATCATTAAAACTGTTGAATATTTAACAGAAGACTCACTAGTTACTTTTGGGATTACCCCAAGTGATCCTAATACTGGCTATGGATACATTTCTCCTGGTGAAAAAAAGAGTGAACATGGTTATGCAGTAAAGGAATTTAAAGAAAAGCCAAATCATGAAAAAGCAGTAGAATATATACAAAAAGGATATTTTTGGAATAGCGGTATTTTTATGTTCAACAGCAAAGTCTTTTTAGAAGAAGTAACAAGATATTCTCCAGAAATTGTAAATGCTTTCAATACAAGCAAAAATATGGAGGAAGCTTTTGGGAAAATAAAAGAAAAAATTTCTATTGATTATGGGATAATGGAGAAAAGCTCAAGAGTAGCAGTAGTTCCTGTTGATATTGCATGGAATGACCTAGGTAGTTTTGACTCTTTTTACAAAGCATTTCAGGGCGATGAAGAAAAGAATATTGCCGCCAAAGAACATATGTTAATAAATAGTAATAACAATATTATTTATTCAGAAGCCCAGAAGCTAGTAGTAACTATTGGTATTGAAAATTTAATTATTATGGATAATAAAGATGCTCTGTTGGTATGCAGTAAAGATCAATCCCAAAAAGTTAAAAAGGTAGTTGATAAGTTAAAAAATAAAAAAGATATAAGAGTGGAGTATCATGTTAAGGATTACCGACCATGGGGAAATTACGAAGTTCTTGAAGATGAAAAAAATTGTTTTAAGGTTAAGAGGATAAAAGTAAATCCTGGGGAAAAAATAAGTTACCAGCTACATAACCATAGAAATGAACATTGGGTCGTAGTAAAAGGGTTAGCCAGGATAACAATAAATGAGCAAGAAAGAATTTTGAACCCGGGTGAAAGTGTAGATATTAAAGCAAGACAAAAACATAGAGTGGAGAATATAGGGGAGCTAGTTTTAGAAATAATAGAAGTGCAAACAGGTGAATATTTAGAAGAAGATGATATTGTACGTTTTGATGATGAATATGGTAGAAGATGAATTAACAATGCTAATATATTAAACTCTAAAATAGAATATCTCTTTTATTTCTTAGCTAAAACAGTGAGTGGTACTATAAAATGTATAATACAACACAAATATGATAAAAAATAATAATTGTCGAATAAAGGTATTTTAAGAATGAAAATAT
>CAZLMD010000082.1:0-4076 GCA_964560535.1 uncultured Atribacterota bacterium | reverse complement strand
CTGTATCTGCCAACAGAAAATCTGTATTGTTCGACAAAACAATTCTTCTAACTGAAGTATCCAGTGTTGCAAATAACATATCTTTTTCCAATACTTTTTTATATGGGGGTTTTTGAGATATTTCTAATAGAGCATTCATTAAAGTAGATTTTCCAGAATTGGTATAACCAACCAGTGCAACAGTTGATAGGCTGCTGCTGCTTCTCTTTTTACGTTGTATTTTTCGTCTGTCGTTTAATGCTTCTAATCTTTTATTAAGTTCATATATTTTTCTTTCCAATTGTCTGCGATCTAATTCTAATTCTTTTTCTCCCGAACCCCTGGTCTTAGATCCTACTCCTCCAGTTTGTTGTGCCATTGATTCATTAAGTCCAACTAATCTCGGTAACATATATTTCATTCTCGCCATTTCTACCTGAAGTTTGGCTTCTCTTGTTTTGGCTCTTTTGACAAATATTTCTAAGATAAGAGATGTTCTGTCAATGATTCTATACCCCAACCCTCTAACCAGATTTCTTAGCTGTGATGGTGACAGCTCATTGTTAAAAATTATTAAATCTGCTTCTAAATTATCAGCTAAATGCTTTATTTCGTTTAATTTTCCAGAACCTATGTAAAAAGCCTTATTAATTTCTTTTAAGTTTTGCACCAATTGCCCCACTACCATATAATCGGAAGAGATGGCTAAATTTTTCAATTCAACCATTGTGGCATCAAAATTATACTGTTTATTTATATTCACACCTACTAATAAGGCTTTTTCTTTTCTTAAGATTACCATTATTTACTCTCCAAAATATCAAAATATCATCTAAGTTGTAAAAACATATATTCATAGAAAATATTTTTTTAATTTAGAAAACCATAAACACTTTTAAAAATTCTAAAAATATAAAACATGATTTTTATCAATTTTTATTTTTACCCCAGGCATTCACTATTATAACACCGGCTAAAGCTAAAAGCCCTCCTATTAAGGATAGGAGAGTTGGTATTTCACCTACCCATACCCAGGCTATAAGAATAGCCAGCACCGGGGAAATGTACATATAACTTCCAGCAAGAGAAGCCGGGATATGTGATAGAACATAAGCCCAGGTAACATATGCTAAAGCACCAGGGAATATACCCATGTAGATAATAGCCATTGTCGATTCAACTGAAGCACCTCTTATACTTTGCAGTAGACCAGGAAAGAATATAAACTGGAATAGAGTACCACTCCATATAGCATAAGATGTAAATGCAAGTGGTGAATATTTTTTTAATAAAGGTTTTTGAAAAACAAAAAAAATACTGGTACTGATTGCAGATAAAAGAATCAAAAGGGCTGCCGGTTCAAAATTGACATCGCCCCCTTCGCCTCTAACCACTAAAGCTATACCCAAAAAACTCAATAACACCCCAACCCAGCCCCATACCCTCATCCGTTCTTTCAGAATAAAGAAAGCTAAAATTGCAGTAAATATTGGGGCAGAGGCAATCAAAAGGCCCGCAGAACCAGCCGTCACCTTCAACTCACCAAAAGTGAGTGCTATATGGTATACAGTAATCCCTATGAAGCCAAGGGCAAGGATTTTTATAATATCCTTTCTTTCAGGTAAAGGCATTCGGCTAATAACAGCATAGACTAATAGTGCTACTGAAGCAGTTAAAAAACGCAAAAGTACTAAATGGCCTGGACTATACTCCCTTAATCCAACTTTAATTCCGGCAAAAGCAGATGCCCAGAATATTAGTGAAACTGCTATTGCGCCCAATACTCGAAAACTTAGTTTTTCCTCTTTGTTACTTTGTAATCCTTTGCTCATAACCATTTCCTTTTCCTGTAGTATTATTAATTCAAAATTGTTGTTGCCTGTATCTGTTGTTAATAATTATTGCTTCATCTTTTCTTTAATTATAATTGAATAATTGTTAGAAAGAGAATATTCAGTCCTTAGTTTGTTGACAACTCTATACAGCGAATCCTTGTATTCTTTGTTAGCCCCACCAGTCTTATAAAGATTTATATAGCTCAGAAAAAAATGTGGGAATTCATTTTCAATAAAATTAAAAAATAATTTCCTTGTTTTTCCTCTCAAATATAGAGTCCCTGTTAAAACATATTGTACACCACTCTCTTTAGCCATTGAAAAAAGTGAATTTAGGTTACCAAAACTATCTGTTAGATATGGGATAATAGGCATTACATGCAAGCCCACAGAGGCATTGGTATCTCTGAACGATTTTAACATGGCAAAACGTCTCTCAGAACTAACCGAGCCAGGCTCAATCAACCCTCTCAATTTTTCATCTGTTGTAGTAATTGTTGATGCAACATTAATATAAGTTATCCTGGACAATTCATCAATCAGGTCATAATCCCGCAAAATGAGGTCCGATTTTGTGGAAATAATAGCAGGTGTCCTGTATTTAATTAATAACTTTAATATTTCGGGCATTAACCTGTAGTGCTCTTCTGCAGGCTGATAACTATCTGTTACGCCTCCAATATTTATTATTTCCCTCTTCCAATCAGGTTGGCTTAGTTGCCTTTCCAATTTTTCTAAAATGTTTGTTTTAACATAAATATCCTTATAATAATTTTTAGAAGGAAGGTATTCGTGAGAATAAATAGCATAGCAGTATTTACAGCCATGTTCACAACCTCTATAAATATTTAAATCCCATTTATACGGAAATCTTCTCTTTAGCCGATTTAATGCAGTTTCACAATACATTTCTTTAAACTTAATTTCTTCCATTAAAGTTCCTTAAAAATTTAATTACATTTTAAAACAGAATTGTTTGATAATATTTTTATCTTATTAGTTATTGGCAGGAATTGAGAAGAATTAATTTATATTTAAATATTTATATTCCTGTTTCATCTGCCATACTTTAATGCTTCTCCAGTCTTTTACTTAGATATATTAATTCCTCGCTTACCAGATACATTTGATTCTGACAATTGCCTCTATAAGCAGTAATTGTCGTGCTATAAGTCCTTGGTTCATCATCAGCAATATGAGTAAATTGAATAATTATGTTCTGATTAAACTTATTATCCTTGGTTAAAGGAATATCCTGTTCCAAAACCACTCCATCTCCATAGGTTGTCACTGTGACCCTATTTCCGTTTGTAGCCCCGCTTAAGCCAAGATTTACAAACCCAAAAGTTAAACCATTTATTACCTCAGTGGTAGTGTACCATTCAACACGAGTGAGTGTTAATGTTGGTATATCACAGCTACAACTTGAAAATATTAAAAATATTGATATTGATAAGATTATTAAAAAACATATTTTTTTCATATTTAAATCCTTTATCATTTTTTAGAGTTTTTAGAACGAATAGCCTTTTTACTTGAATAAAATATTTGATTTAGTATTATACTGCTAACTACTAATAGATATAAATACCTTAAAGAAAGTGACATTTTCTTTGATAGGCAAGGGCCTATATCGTATTGATGGTACATCATTATCTATTCCCCTGTTCATTCTACTGGAAAAGTAAAATAGGTATCATGGTATGGTTCATCTAAAAGTGTATAATGCCACCATTCTTTAGAATATGGTTCAAAACCATGCCTTACCATAGCATTCCTTAGTGTTTCTCTGTTTTGAAACTGCTCTTCACTAATTATATCAGTACCATGATGAGATATTTCACCAAAAAAGTCAAAACCGCTGCCCATGTCCAATTCTTCGCCAGTAGCAATATCAATAAGGGTTAAATCGATTGTACTGCCTCTTGAATGTCCCGATCTTTTAGCAATATAGCCAAGTTTAAATACATCTTTCTTATCCACATCTGGATAATACTTATCTTTCATTTTTTGATCTTCAACATCTTCTGCCCACCGGATAAAATGATTTACAGCCTCCTGTGGACGATAACCATCAAACAATTTTAAAATTAGATTTTGCTCTCTAAGTTCATTAGCGACTTTAGTTAACGCTTCGGCAGCCTCAATAGTCAATATTATCTTTGGCGCTAAATATCCATCTACCTTGCAGCCCAAAAAATTATCAGAAGAAAAATACCTTACCTCCAGTATCGCATCTGGAATAAGTTCGTCTATATAGAC
>CAZLMD010000081.1:0-4265 GCA_964560535.1 uncultured Atribacterota bacterium | reverse complement strand
CAACAAAATATGTTAAAGCAGCATGTTTTAAAACAATGTTTACCATCTTACTCTCTTCCTGATCAGCCAGCCCGATCTTCTTTAAAGTATTTAAGGCACGCTGGCTGGCATTCAATTCTAATGGCAAGGATAGCAGAGCAAAAACAATCATACTGAAAAGAAAGAACAGCCCTGCATAGATCAAAAGTATATTTCTGAAAAACATTCCCCATACAAAAGCTAATGGGCTGAGTTGTCCTATTATAGCAAGAACTCCTGCCATTTTATTCCTTAGACTCATTAACCGAAATCCCTGTTGTTCCTGTACTGCATGCTCAATCTCATGTGCAACAATACCTAGAGAAGTAATGGAAGGAAGTTCGGCAATTTTTTTACAAAAATGGAGGGTCTTTTTTTGAGGATTATAGTAATTTACCATCTGTTTTGATGTCATTAAAATAGGTATATTCAACTCATAAAATGATAGGAGATCATTAGCAATTTCAATCCCATTTTTCCCTTTCTTATTTGGTATTTGCAAGTAATAACGATAGACTCGTCCCAATCGCCATTGTGCAAGCCATGCTAAGACTGCCGGCACAAAAAGAAGTAGATATATTGGTTTAAAAATAAGCATAAAATGTCTTCACCCCTGGCATTAAACTCTCGAAACATTTTTCTTTTAATCTATCTATTATTTTATCTGCTTCTGCTAAAAAATAATTAGACCGAAAAATGTGATTACTATTCCACATTACTATTGTTGTTTATTTGCCATATTAAATAAGTAGGAATTATTCTAACATATTCTTAATATTTTGATATCTTTTGTATAAAAAAATAATGGCAACAACAGTAACCATAGCAGTATTCAGAAAAAACATTATACGGTTATCCGAGTCTGTTCCTTTTAAGATGCCATGTATTGCAGATAAGAAAAAAGCCGGATAGAGAAAATAATGAAAATATTTCCAGTATCTCTTTATATTCTTTCTCAAAACTGCAATAATGACTGCAAAGTAAATCAAATATAGAGCAACCCGCCCGCCTTCGGTTAAGAATTCTTTCCAGGAACCAAATTTAGGTATAAAGACACCGGTAGTTCCAAAATCTATAGCAACTATTACCGGATGTAGAGTAATTAATACCAGGCTCATAATTGAGAAAAAGTGGTGTATTTTAATATAATATACCCCAAAAATATTTTTACTCTCTTTTACCATCAAACTTAAAAGAATAGTAATGAAAAGAGAGGTCAAGCCGGTTAAACCAATGATGCGACGAATTAATTGTAAGGTTTTTTCAAATCCATCTACAAAAACAATCACAATCGGAATTAGATAGAGGATAAAGAATAATAGATAGAAGAAAATACGGATTTCAGACCATTTTTTTATCTGCTTTTCATCTTTTATCATGCTCTGCTCCTTTAAATTCTCAAAATTATATAAATTTAAGAAATATCATTATAATAATTGCAGAGATTCAAAACATGTTAGCAGAAAAAGTTTAAATACAGAATAGCTAAAATACTAGGCCTGATACTGTTTTTGTAGCCTGGCCAATATTTTACTAATTCTTAATTTTAAATATTTTAAATCTAGAAATTTTCATAGATATGTTCTATAATCTGATTTTCCCATAATTTAGGGTCATTTTTTTCGCCTCTAAAATTGTTCTCAATTAAGCAAAATATGATATTGCGCCCACTCTTAGTCTGAAATAATCCGGCTAAACCTGAAGCAGAAGGCAGGCTACCCGTCTTTGCCCAGACAGGAAAGGGAAACCTATTCTTTATAGTGCCCTTTTCATCATTATTAGCAAAATATTTAAGGATATAATTGCCATATTTCTCATATAGAGAAGAAATTGCAGCGACTACCTGTGAAGGGGTGAGTAGATTGTATTCAGATAGTCCACAACCATCAACTATAAAATAATCTTCTCCCCACTGCATATCCAGAGATTTCAGGACAAAATCAGAAAATGTTACAATTGATTGTTCTATAGTGGAGGCAGAGGTTTTTTCTGAGTTAACGATAAGTGGCAAGGTACGGAATATAATTTCTGAACTCTGATTATCACTCATTACCATCATTTGTGCTAAAATATTGTCCAAAGTTTCGGAATAATAAACTGCCTTAATTGGAATATCTTTTTTTACCCGGTCAATTTTTACATCACCTTTAATTCCTACCCCTAATCTCAATAATTCATTATAGAACATTTTTCCCCATGCAAAGGTCATATCATTATAATAAGAATTATGTTTTTCCTTAACACTGTACCCTTGCAAAACAAATGAACCAATCAATGGGTTCTGATCATCCCACATCCACCCCCTGCCTAAATACTCTTCTTTCTGGAATAAAAAATCATCTAATATTAAGTCTCCATTGATTTGGCTGATCTTGAATTTACTCACCAGATTTTGAGAAATTTCTTTGATTGTTTCCGGGGAATGCATTGGATCACCACTGCCTTTAATATACAGCGAACTGTCTATCACACCTGGAACGGTGCTGGAAAAATAAAAAGATGTGGGGTAACGATATTCTTCACCTATAATTTCCCGCCCGGCCATTAAAGTCATTATTTTTACCAAAGAGGCTGGGGTAAAAAGCATGTCCTGATTGTGAGAAAATAATATTTCTTTAGTATCAAAATCTTTAACCAGGATACCTGTAAAGGCTTTTAATTGTTCAATATTTTCTTCTATTACAATATGACCGAACACCTGCAAAGGGAGTAGTATAGAGATTAAAAGAATAATAATAGATACCGTGGTCTTTCTTGCAACCTTTCTCAATCAGTTTCACCTCTTCCTGCAGCGCTTTCACCTGCTAAATATCCGGTGCTCCAGCATGCCTGTAGATTATACCCTCCCGAAGGGCCATCTAAATCCAAAACTTCTCCAGCAAAATAAAGATTATTTATTTTTTTTGAAGCCATACTATCCGGGTTAACCTCTCTTAGAGATACTCCTCCTGAGGTAACCATAGACCAGGAGAATCCCAGCAATCCAGTTGGGGTAAGCTCTAACTCTTTAAATAGATGGACCAACCTCTTTCTTTCCTCTTTAGTTATATAATCTACTCTCTTTTCTTCATCTATACCTGATAGCTTTATCATTACAGGTATCAGGGAGTTGGGCAATAACTTTTGTAATGTATTCTTAAACATGCGACCTTTGAATTCTTGAAAATCTCTTTGGATTCTATCTTCTAGCTTTTTGAAATCCAGGGCAGGTTTTAAATCAAGCAAAAGTTTGACTTTTCCATTTTTTAGATGATGTTCAATGCTTTTACTCATATCCATAACTATTGGTCCACTAATACCAAAATGAGTAAACAACATCTCTCCAAATCTTTCATCACGCTTCTTTCCATCTTGAATGAGTTTTAAAGAAACATTCCTTAAAGCCAGTCCCTGCACATCTTCCAACCATAGCTCAGAAGCCTTCACCGGATTCAATGCCGGCGTAGGTTCAATTATAGTATGTCCTAATTTTTCTGCCCAAAAATACCCATCACCACTTGACCCTGTTTGAGGGTAAGATTTGCCGCCAGTACATATAATAATCTTTTCTGAATACATCTCACCTTCAGTACAGATAATTTTAAATAGTGGTTTGCTGTTCTGTATAATCGCTACTTCATTGACACAGGTATGGCAGTAAACATCTACTTTTTCCTCTTTTAAATAATCGATCAATATCCTCAAAACATCCCGGGCATCTCCTTTTTTTGGGAATACACGATTACCCCGCTCAACCTGCCAGGCGAGTCCTCGTGATTGGAAAAAATTTAATACATCTTTGACTCCAAAAAGATCTAATGCACTATATAAAAAACGACCTTTTTTGCCAAATTTTTCAGCTAACTTCGTCTTATCAAATTCATGTTGGGTAAAATTACAGCGGCCTTTTCCAGTAATTAATAGTTTCTTCCCCAGGGAATCATTTTTTTCTAAAATAGCGATCTTTTTCCCCAAATGGGCAGCCCTTCCGGCAGCAATCATACCTGCAGGACCACCCCCTAAAACAATCACATCATAAATAATATTTTTTTTAACAATCTTCATAGTTTTAGAATTTTGAATTTTATACTTCTTTCTTTAAAAATCTTTTTAATTATGTCTACTGATTGGCAAGACTGACTTACAGGCAGCATTCACAATAGGATAAGCAATTGGCGAAGAAGTAAGTGCTGGGTGTGTACCCATCTGGAACAAAACAATATCATTTGCTGTCATCTTATGCTGTATACAGGCACTAATTACGTTGA
>CAZLMD010000080.1:0-4331 GCA_964560535.1 uncultured Atribacterota bacterium | reverse complement strand
TTGACTCTTTTGCGGGCATCAGCGTCGGTTGTTTCCCAGCTATGTGTCTTAGCCACAGATCCACCAGTCTTTAAATACATTGGGGCAGCTACTCTGACAATTTCAGGTACTTCGTAATGTCTGATAAAACCACCGGAAGATGCCGGGTTTTCGGTGTGCATATCCAGAGGTACATCAATTGCCTGTCGAACTGCTGCATACATCTCGATTTGCAGATCTCTCACTAAATTTATAGTATCTGCACCAACATTCTCCAGCAATTTCGCTGAGCATGGATTGGCGTGCCCACAATGTGCAGATACTTTGAAGTGTGTTTCGGGAGGAAGTTCTCCTTTTTTTCTCATCTCATTCATTATCCATAGAAGTCCTTCGTCATACACCAGAATGCCTCTGCAGCCTATTCCGGTAGCTCTCTTTACGTCTTCTATTGCTCGTATAATTTGTTCCTGGCCACGTAAACGATAGCCCATCCTTACTCCTTCAGGAGTTCTTACCATTGCCCCTGTATCATAAGTAGCCCTTGGGCCAACAGCCAGAACCAACTCAACCTTCCATTTTTTAGCCAAATCTACCATTTCCTGTATTTCTTCATCTGTAAGTGTCATGATCCCTTTTGTCTGAGTTACCCTATGTAAATTAAGCCCTCTTTTATCAAAATCCTCCAATAGAGCACGCATAGCACCCGGTCCTTGAATTCCAGGGACTTCCCAGCGGTATTGAGCTCCATCAGGAAATCTTTTTGTGGAAGAAGGAAGATCGTGCCGATCTCCTGAGGGTAAGCCAAAGCTTTTTAAAAATTCTCTGGTTTTTTCCATGCTGTTTTTCATAATGATAAACTCCTTTTTTAGGATATATTTTGTTTATTACAAATCAATACAAATGAGGGAAGATCTCTCTAATATTTTCTTCAGCTTTTTCTACAATACTTATTATCTTACTTATCTCTTTTTCTGAACGGCAATAAGATGATAGGTTAGTGAATTTCTTCTTAAGTTCCATATCACTCATAGGATTTTCCGGTTCTCCTTTTGGCAAATCTACTCTATTACATAATTTACTGCCGTCAGCCATTATTATTTCTACAATAGCAGGCCTTTTTAGTGGAACCAATTTAGTAAAAGTTTGTTCTTCTTTAATCTCTACTCTTTCAGATAAACTCATTACTTCCGGGTCATTAAATAAATATGGTTCAAACTCATGTGGTCCTGCCATGCCGGTTTTTAAGGTAATAGCTACACAATAGGGTATACTCATTTTTGCACCGACAATGCTTTTGGGAAAAGGATCGGTATGGCCATCTATCGCTGATTTATGGGTAGAAACAACTATTCTTTTAATATCATTGGTATTTAGATTCCCATGATTGTTAAGGATATTCAAAACAGCCTCTATTGGAGAATGGCAAAGGCGGCATGCAGCATATGGCTTAAAATAGACTTCCATTATGACAAATGTTTTTCCAAGACTATCACTGATCATTGAGGTATTAAATTTATCACTGAATGCCTGAAGAAAGCCTCTTTTTCCTTCCAATATATTGTCAGGAGCAGTTAGTCCGCTTTTAGATAAATAGGCAGATAGCAGTCCATTCATAGCTGCTTTACCCGGGTGATATTGCTTTATCTCTGTCCCATCTTCTAAAAATTGTAATAAACCAGAGGCACTGGTTCCAGCAATACCTAAGGCATAATGTGTTTCCTGTTTCGATAAATTCAATATTTTTGATGCTGCCATAGCCACTCCAAGAGTGCCACAAGTTGCAGTGGAATGAAATCCGAGCTTTCTATGTGAAGGCTGTATTGCATTGCCAATCCGTATAGCGGTCTCATAACCTGCAATCAACCCTGTAAGTGCAGTTTTTCCATCAACTCTATTCTGTTCAATCAATGGTAAGATGGCAGATATTACTGCTGAACCAATATGCACAGCAGAACCTCTGTGCCCATCATCCAACTCTAAAGCATGTGAGGTAATTCCATTTACCAACGCGGCTTTAAAAAGATCTGTTTTTCTTTGATAGCCGATTGCGGTAATCTCTTCTTTATTCTCAAATTCAGATAAAAATTTCCTTATTTTAACCCCGGTCTGTGTGGTCGACCCCCCTAATATGACTCCCAGGTAATCTAATAAACATCTCTTTGCCTGGTGAATCGTTTCAGGTGGAAGGTCTTTATAATCTAAATTATAAACGAAATCTACTAATAAATTACTTACTTCCTTTTTTTCATTAAGAGCAAACAAGTCTACTCCTCCTGATTTTAGATTATTCTTCAAATTTAATGTCCAATACTGCTGTCCTTATTCTTCTTAAATGGTCCAACATGGCTCTGGCAGCTTTTTTTTCATCATGTTCTTCTATGGCTAAAAAAATGTTGAGGTGTTCCTGTTTTATCTGTTCAGCTCTACCCGGTATCCTGCTGGTTCTTTGTCTGGTGTTTTTTAATAATTGGAGATGTAATCTCATTATATTGATAAAAACAAAGTTGTGTGAAGCACGGGCAATCGCCAAATGAAATTCCGTATCTGATTCAATTCCTTCATCTTTTTCTTTATCTTTGCTATTTTTATCTAAGCCTTCGTCCACTTTAAGTAAAGCTCTTTTGATATCTCTTATGTCATCAGCAGTTGCTCTCTGTGCAGCTAACTCAACAATCCTTATCTCAAAAATCTCTCTTGCTTCAATTAATTCCAGGATTGAGGATTTTTCTAAATTTAAAACAACATTTTCGGTATCAATAAAAGCTTCTTTATTAATTTCCCGGACAAATCTACCGCCTCCGGGTCTGCTCTCTATCATTCCCCTCGACTCCAATACCCGAAAAGCTTCTCTTAGTGATCCTCTACTTATTGATAGCTTTTCAGCTAACTCCCTTTCAGGAGGAAGCTTATCTCCCGGTTTGAGTTCACTATTTTTTATTAAACTCATAATCTGCTCTGTAACACTTTCATATAATCTGATGGGTGTGATTGCTTTAAAAGTCATAATTCACCTTCTCTCTAAGCAACTATTATTGTGGGTAATTGGGTAACTGGTTCACCCACTTTTTATTATATAATTCCATTATTTAAAAATCAATATATTTTTAGTGAGAGTTTTTATAAAAACTAAGAAAGAGGCAGGGTGAAAGCATATTTTATTAAAAATATACTATCACCCTGCCTCTTTATTTTCTAAATATTATATGCGGTTATCAAATTGTAATGACTATCCTTGATATTTAAAAGATATATTTAATTTTGCTCTAAAGAACATCTTGCCATCTGTACTCATCTTAATATCAAGTTTTTTTACTTCAGCTACTCTGATATCTTTAATAGTTCTTGCGGCTGTATTGAGAGCCGTTTTTGCAGCATCTTCCCATGATTTTTCACTTGTACCAACAACATCTATTATTTTGTATACACTTTCCATATCTAACCTCCTTTATTTTTTTACTACACCTTAATATATATAATATATATACATAATATTATATAGAATTTTATTCGACATTCATCTCAGGCTATCTAACAGGACACACACCTGTAGAACAAGATTCATCACCTGGATCAATGGCAAGCTCTTCCCTCTCATATTTCGATATGAGTGAAGGAATAAAATGAACCATGTTTCTAACCCTTTCCTCATATTCTTCTTTGCTTATTTCCTCATAGGGCATCTGGGCATAAAAACTATCGTCAAGAGACACGAAACTAACAGCTACTACATCATCCCAGTTATTCCACAACCACTCTTCCACTTCTTCCCATTCATTACTCCTAACATGAACGGTAATAGAGGTATTGTGGTCTGAATACTCTTTTTGGAAAGCCTTGTAGTTCTCTAATTGTTCAATAGCGGAAACATCATTTTTCGTCTTCCCCGGTGGAGCACTGCATGGAAAAGATATAACTTTAGTTCGGCAATTCTCTTCGGTCTGTCCGTTCTCTGGTTTAATATCATAACCAAGCTCCTCACAGACTTTTAATAAAGGGTCAGAGGCATTTATACGTACTCTTCTGATATAGTATGGTGAGTGAGAATAATGAATACCGCTGGCAACTGTTGGTAACTGGGTAGCCGTCCCTTCTGGTTTAATAGCAGTAACTAATAATGGACGGTCAACTCCTAATTTTTTAGAATAAGAATCTGCTTCCTGGTGTGCAGTTTCTCTTAGCTTTTTACGCAAGTCAGACTGTTCTTCAGAAGACATATTCATAGCATTGACCATGTCCTGCCATCCGGTTAAACTACAGCCAACCAGTCTATCTTTTTTCTGCTTAATATCCCATTCGTCTAATTCCAGATCTAAAAAAGTCATCCTGAAAGCAGCTCTAACCGAAAGGCGCTG
>CAZLMD010000079.1:3424-4658 GCA_964560535.1 uncultured Atribacterota bacterium | reverse complement strand
AGCATTCCCTACCTGAGTATAACTCAGTCTCTTTAAAGTTAAGATCCAGTTTAAAGCCTCTTTAAAGGAGACATCATTTAAGCTGAGAGTAATTTTACCTGTAACCGAATCATCTGTAACAATATTGATACCGCTTAACATAGATAAAGTTCTTATAGCATCAATCACTTCAGTCTCTTTTAAATTCATAGTAATTGGAGTAGAAACCTGATCAACAAGAGAAGGAACCACATTCAGTTCACGTTCTTTAAATGCCCTTATCTCATCTGCTCCAACAGGTTCTACCGTAAATATCTGCTGTTCGGGAGAGAGAAATTCTTTATAATCATAAATATTAATCTGCAGGAGGTGTCTGGTACTATCTAAAGCCATGTCATAACCGACTTCCTGGAATAAGTCTATGACAAACCTGGTCTTGCCATCCTCAATCTGGCCGCATCTGACCTGTTTAACAGAACCCATATTCAAAAAAAGAGTATTTTTTACCAATTCAGTAATATTGTAATCTGCATCATGTACATCAATGATAATTCTATCAGGGTCTCCGGTATACATTGCATCAAATTCCTGGATAGGGTGATCTGCCTTGATAGTCACTCTGGTAAAATTCGGCATCTTTTTGTACCAGATATTGGTAATAGTCACACTTTCCTGTGCCAGACAGGCATCTGATAAAATGAAAAGTAATAAAGAAATTAAAATAATAAAACCTAATTTTTTTCCAAAACCTGCTCTTTTCTTTTCTATACAATTATGATCATTTTTAATACAACCATCAATTGAAGGTTTACATTTCTTTTCTTTAATCATTAATAACCCTCCTCGCCTCCCAATTTTTGTACAATTTCATAGCCATTTATCTCAACAATTATATAATTATCATTTATTGATTTAACTAAATACCTATCTTGAATGAAGTCTCCCTCTCTGGCAATATATGTTTCTTCCTCTACTTCAATAATTGCCAGCCTCATATCATCAGATGTGATTAAACCGGTAAATTTTGTTCCTTCCGGTAATTCGGGTGTAACAAATCTGCGGATATCTTCAGCAGTACTCAATTCTCTGGAAATCTTTTCTTCCTCTTCCTCTCCAACATATACTGTAGAGACTACCCTCTCAAAGGGGTTGCGCAATACCGGCGGTTCATATGGTTTATATGTATATACTTTAGTCTGGTAACTCTCATGTCTCTGTTTAATCTCCTGTTCAAAGGGAGTCAATTCTTCTTCTA
>CAZLMD010000079.1:1775-3324 GCA_964560535.1 uncultured Atribacterota bacterium | reverse complement strand
ACACTCTTCCCTTTATCAAAGGGATTTAATGAGGATAATGAAAAAGATGAGAAAGATGAAAACAATTCCGGTTTTAGCCAGACTAAGGCTGTAGCGATTGCTAAAATAATAACAATAACTAATAATATACGATTTAACCTACTCAAATTACTAATTTCCTTTCATTAAGACATAGGTATTCATAGTCATGCCTACACTAATATCTCCATCATTATCACTGCCAGGACTGATCTTTAAATCTCTCACATCAACTATTCTGGGAAAGTTTTCTAATCTATCTAAGAATCTTATTGTTTCAAAATAATTAGCGGTAAAATTCATATTTATTGGCAATCTGGCATAAAGGGCTTCTTTTTCCTGAACTATGTTTTGTGGAGAGAAGTTGGTAAAATCAATATTGAACTCATCCATAGTCTCCTGCAGCATAACGAGAAATTCAGGAATTTCTTTTTCTTTAGGTAGAAGAACTTCCATAAATTTCATCTTTTCAATCAATTCCTGATACTCTTTTTTCAATTCACCGAGACGTGCAGCAACCTTCCTGCCTTCATCTATCTTATTATGAAGAGTACTTATCTCATGGTTTAAACTTTTTATTCTGGTATTTCTCGGTAAATATATATAGGTATAGTTTAAATAGGAAAATATTAATAGAAAAATTATAAAGACAATTATTTTTGCTCTCTTGCTCAGGTTAAATAGTTTCAAAATATTATACCTCTATTATTTTTCCTCAACATTATTATCATAGTCTTTTTGAAAAGGTAGGAAAACACCGGATAGCTGGAAATTGACTGTTTCTACTTTTCTATCTTGTTCGGGGAGTTCGGTGCTCTGTTTGTTGATATACTGTAACTCAATGGCATCAAAACGTTCATGGTCCTTTAAGGTGTTCATATAATGGGCGACCAGATAATTATTAAAAGTATTTGCAGTAAAGTTAAAAGTCTGGTTTGCACTGACATTTAAGTTGTTAAGCCAGACTTCGGGTAATGCGGTTGAACTAAAATCACCTAAGACACGGGTTAAAGAGGATTGATTTTTTATCAGATTTTCAATAACGTCAACCCGTCTGGCTAATTCTTCCCTATCTCTCTCTAAATTTTTGACTTCTTGAATGCCCTTTTCAATAATCGCCAGCTGATTCTTTAGATTTATCACTTCATTCTCTCTGGCAACTATTTCACTCTCTAAATAATAATAGAAGAATCCTGAAGCGGCAAAGAGGGTAATTATGAAGACAGTTATTAAAATTCTGAATACATTATACTTTTCCTTTTCTCTGTATTCCACCGGCAAGAGGTTAATGTCTCTGGAAATATATTTATTCTTTGCCATAATCTATTATTTACCTTTCTCTTTTAGCCAATCCGATGGCTGTTGCAAGGGCTGATTTATATTTGTCAAGATTGTCCAGATTTATCGCCTGCTCATTTATAGTGATACCTTTTAGAGGGTTAGCTAATACTACGGTTATTCCAAATTGTCTTTTCAACATCTGTCCGAGGTTGGGCATATGTGTCATACCGCCACAGAGAATAATTCTCTG
>CAZLMD010000079.1:0-1675 GCA_964560535.1 uncultured Atribacterota bacterium | reverse complement strand
CAGACCTATACGGCGTTTAAGAATCTCTGCTTCCTGGAAAGGAATATTCAATTTGTTAACGATTGATTCCGTAATATCTCCGCCGCCTTTAAGAATAGTTCTGGTGAATTTTAACCGGTCTCCTTCCAGCAGAGTAACCTCTGTAGTGCTGGCGCCCATTGACAGGATAATATCAATAACAGTACCATCATCTTCTCGAGAGGATACAGGGGTAAGATAACTTTCAAAAGCCCTTATCTGGGCATTTGCAACTATATCAACAATCTTCGGCTGAATCTTGACATTTTTCAATACTTCCAACTGTTGTTCAACAAGGCTCCTGGGGGCTGCCACCAGCAGCACCTTCATCATTTTAGCGCCTTCTTTTTCTTCCAGTTCTTCTATTATTTTTACATCTATAAGAGATTCTTTTAAATCATATGGGACATATTTGGGGGCTTCCCACTGTATTCCTTCTTCCAATTCTTTTTCATTCATCAAAGGGGTATTGATTTCGCGGACAATAACTTTTTGACCGGTTATGGCAATAATACTGCCGCGGTCATGTATTCTCTTCTTCTGAAGCATTTTGCTTAAAGCTTGACTTACAGCCTCAACATCTTTAATTTCACCATGAATTATACTGCCTGGTGGCGTTAATACCATACCGAAATTTTCTAAATGATACCCGTTGCCTGTTCTACGCATCTTAACAGCTTTAATGGAACGTGTACCAAAATCTATTGCCAGCATTTCAACTCCTCTTTAATATTGAACCCGCCTCAGGTTCTAATAATGAGGGCAGGCTGTAGTCTTTTGTATTATATTTCTATTATATTTGATTATACCGGTAAAAAATAGCTAAAAACAACTATTTCTATTTTAAACCACTTAACGCAACAAAAGGTTTATTATTTTCATTATAGTATATAATAACAATAATAAACAAGCTATTATTTTAATTTTTACTGATATTTATACAAAATAATCATATTATTATCGTTTAAAATGACAAAAGTATATAATTTTGGCTGATAGGCTTTAATATTTGTTAAAATATCATTATGACATCATCATCAAGAGGTGGTCTTGTCTCAATTACTTCATACTCATATTCCTCAGATGCGGGTAATTCAATTTCTGTATTAACTGTCTCTTCAACAATTATCTCTTCGACTTTTTGCCGGTTTATCGCTTCACGGCTCAATCTCTCATATTCTCTATTCTGTTTACCAATATAACTCATTATATAGCTTATCACAATGATAAATAGTAATATCATTACAATATAGATTATGTTTTTTGTTTTTAATATGGAACTCATAAATTATCTTTTCTCTGTCACTGCAAAATACAGTATTTATTCTTTTTCATCTTACAAATATTTTAGTATTTTAAAGCCTGTTTTTTTAATATTATATTTCTTTCCACCATAATTTTATATATTTCCCGGTTGTGGGGAAATATGGCGGTAAAACCTGTCCAAAATTTGGATTATCGATATTCATTCTGGTATCAAAGTGATAATCTTTAGTATAACCAGTTCTGGAGCTTGATGAAAAGGTTCCCACAGGGCCTCTCTGTTTTTGTATAAATGAACCATAGACGGTAAGAATATCTTTCGTTTTGTTCTTAAATCCTTCATAATAGAAAGAGGTTCCCAATGCCATCATAATAGCATTAATCTCAATATTAT
>CAZLMD010000078.1:2876-4679 GCA_964560535.1 uncultured Atribacterota bacterium | reverse complement strand
CCAAAATTCCACTCCCAGGTATTGTACTTTACTTCTACTAAATAATTAATTTCCTTTAAATCTTCCTCGTTTAGAAAATAATGATTTACCTTTTCTTCCCGAAATAATTCTTTTAAGATTGATTCCCGAAATTCTTCAACAGTAACATGCTTTTTAAAATAGGGCTTTATATTGGTAACACGACTGCGAACAGATTTAATCCCCTTTGATTCAATCTTTTCGATTCCAACTTTCAATACCTTTGTCATTATCTCCAAATCTGTATCAAAAAGTAACGTTCCATGATGGAGCAGCTTATTTTTAAACAGGCGCTGTGCATTGCCAGATATTTTTTTATCTTCTACACTTATGTCGTTACGCCCTGTTAATTGAGCGGGAACACCCAATTTATTTAATGCTTCTACCACAGGTAGGGCAAATTTTTTTATATCTGAATTTGAAGTATTATCCAAATTTTTTATAAAAGTAAAGTTTAAATTACCCAAATCCTGGTACACAGCACCACCCCCCGAAAGCCTGCGTACCACTTCAATGCCTTTTTCTTTAACAAATGGTAAATTTATTTCTTCAATAGTGTTTTGGTTATTCCCTACTACAATAGTTGGTGTATTTTGCCAGAGAAAAACAATATCTTCTTTTATCTCTTTATTTTTTAATATATGTTCTTCTAAAGCAAGATTAAAATATGGGCTGTTAGATTTACTATCTATATATTTCACTTCTTACTCCTTTGAACATGTTATATTTTTTATATTTTTTGTAATTTAGACCTATTGTAATTTTATTTATAAAAGAGCTGTACTGAAATATCTTTCAGCTCTGTCTGGTAAAACAGTTATAACTTTATTTCTGCCATTATCCAAATGTAATGCAGCACAGACATTTGCTCCTGAAGAAGTTCCTACTAATAACCCTTCTTTTAATGAGAGAAGACGAGTTGTCTTAATTGCCTCCTCATCAGAGACTGTAATAACAAAATCAACTAGATTAACATCCAGAACCCCAGGAATAAATCCATCCCCGATACCTTGTATCTGATGCAATCCAGGCTCTTTCCCCAATATAGCTGCACTATTTTTTGGTTCCACAGCAACAACCTTTATAGCAGGATTTTTCTCTTTTAAAAACTGACCTACCCCTTGAAGCGTTCCACCACTACCAACACCGGCGATAAATATATCTATTTCACCTCTAGTATCTTCCCATATTTCGGGACCTAAAAATTTAAAATGTGTTTCCGGGTTTTTGGGATTAACAAATTGATCTACTATAAAGTATTTTTCCGGTTCCTGTTCTACTATCTCTCTTACCTTATTGATAGAACCGTTCAGACTTTCCTCAGCAGATGTGGTAACTATTTTACCACCAAAAACATTCATTATTTTTTTTCTTTCTTCACTCATATTCTCAGGCATAACACAGACTACCTCATAACCTTTCTGAACACCAATAAACGCCAATCCTATGCCTGTATTACCAGATGTTGCTTCAATAATTGTCATTCCCGGTCTCAATTTTTTGTCTTTCTCTGCTTCTTCAATAATATATTTTGCCACCCGGTCTTTAATACTGCCTCCTGGATTGAGGAATTCTGCTTTAGCATAAATATTGCCTGTAGACATCTTCTCTAATCTAAGAAGTGGTGTATTGCCTATTATTTCGATAATACTGTTTGTTAACATGGTATAGCCTTTCTATTTTAAATTGGTTTCTCATCTTACTTTGAGAAGATATTTGTATTTATATATCGAGGTTTTAGTTTGGCAAAGTAAAATTAAAAATTAATGATACTATATCAAAAAA
>CAZLMD010000078.1:0-2776 GCA_964560535.1 uncultured Atribacterota bacterium | reverse complement strand
TTCTGAGTTATCTTTTTGAGAAAGAGTCTTCATAAAGGATATGTTATCAGTAATATCTGATATCTTTTGAATAAGAAAAGAATCAAGTGGTAAAGAGTATAAGTATCTAGAAACCACCTCTCTACCCCGTTTCTCATCTCCATCAAAAAATTTATAATCTCCCACATCATGAAGAAGGGCTGACATTTCTACGATAAATATATCTGCCTTTTCCTCTACGGCTATCTTTAGAGCTAAATTCCTTACTCTATGTGTATGCCACCAGTCATGACCGGTATCTTCTATTTTAAAAAAATTACCAACAAATTTTTCTGTTTTTTCTATAATCTGGTTCTTACTTAGCACTATCTGATTAAATCCACCTCATTTGTATTGTTTGTTCTATTGCCTTGGCCCAACTATTCTGAATTGACCAAAAACTGCATTTGCTTTAATATCTAAATATGGCTCACTTTGATCAATCTCTTCTGGTCTGTAATCTGTTGAGCCTATAAAATTTACTGAATGTCCCGGCAATTGCAAGCTACCGAATGCCGTGCTGGCATGAACTATGGTGGGTATTACGGGATTAAGAATTAATTGACCTGACCCAAAAACAACATTAATCTCAATGGTTTTAGGGGATGTCAGCTGCTCTAAATCATTAAGATCAATGATCCCTTCAGCAAATATAATATTTTTTTCCTTAAAAGGTTCACTTATGTCTATTCTTTTATGATCGAATATGACTTCGTTTTTCCCTCCAAACTGTCCAAACAATATTGCAACACCTAAAATAAGAAGAGCAATTCCAGGAAATAAACGAAAAAAATTCACCTTTATTCCCAAAAAATTAGCAAACAGCAATATTAATCCTAATATTAGAAGGATTATTCCACTAACTACATTCCCTGTTATTCTCATCTTCTTTTCCCTCCCCTTCTCTATATGGTTTTATATTTTGTATTCAAAATCAGATTTTTCATCAATATTATATTATAACAAAAACAAACATGTTTTTACTATTTCATTTTTGCCACAATACACAGAAAAAGCCTCCTCGTTTGTGTTGTGAGTACTCTTTCTCTTTTGTCATACTAATCTTCTCCTCAGCTAAATCAGGTGGTATAAATAAACATTCTTTAACATCTATTAAAGCCTCACTTTTAACTCTACATATCTCTTCGGGGGTTTTGAAATGAGCATGCTGAAATAATTTTACTTTTTCCTTATATTCTGTTTTCTGATACAGGACACCCCAATCACTCTCTCTATTGATTGTTCCTATCAGAATAAACCCTCCCTTTTTACAAACCCTGAACATTTCAGAGATCATCCTGGGATAATCAACAATAAACTCGATGGTAGCCATTGATAACGCCCCATCAAAAGAATTGTCCAAAAAATCTAAATTAAGTACATCCATCTCTTTGAATTCAATGTCTACTTTGTATTGCAGGGCTTTTTTACGGGCTATGTCTAACATTCCCTCTGAGGCATCTATTCCAACAACAGAGGCACCCAGATTTGTCAGTTTAAAACTAAAATTCCCTGTTCCACAACCAATATCCAACAAATGCATCCCCGGTTTTACCTTAAAAAGGCTAAGAGCACATTCTGTCTCTACCTTATCAGCAAACTCACCCATTCTAGTCTCATACCATTTATCATAATTTTCTGCTTCTCCGTTAAATAAAGCCAATTACCTTCCCCCCTCCTTTTAGGACAAATTTAATAAGATATGTTTTTTAATATGGTTAAATTGAGCCGAGGTCACTATTTCTCTTTCTCTATACCTGGGCAGATCAATCTCTACCTCTTCTTTTATCCTGGCTGGCCGCTCGGTAAGAATGTAAATACGGTCTGACAGATAGATAGCTTCTTCAATATCATGAGTAACAAATAATACAGAAGCTTTTAATTTACCTACTACATTTAATAGCCATGATTGCATCTTAAAACGTGTTATAGCATCCAGTCCTCCAAATGGTTCATCTAATAATACTATCTCTTTGGAAAACATATAAGTCCTTAACAATGCTGCTCTCTGTCTCATTCCACCTGAAAGTTGAAAAGGGTATTTATTTTCAAATCCTTTCAAGCCAAATAATGGAATTAAGGGAGCAACTTTTTCTCTGGCTTCTCGTACAGACTCTCCTTTAATAATTAATGGCAAAATAGTGTTATCAATAACCTTTTTCCATGGTAGTAACAGGTCTTTTTGATACATATAGCTCACATGCCCTGTTTCTCCAGTATAATCATGACCATCTATATACACCTTTCCTTCATCTACAGGTACTATCCCTGCTATCATATTGAGGATAGTACTCTTTCCACAACCGCTAGGTCCAATTAAAGTTACAAACTCATTTTCTTTAAGGTAGAAAGAGATGTTTTTAATAATAGGCATCCCTTCATATTGTTGTGTAAAATTACTAACCTTTAATTTAATATTAACCATCCTTACCACACTTGCCGGGCAAAAAAGAATTGTCAAAGGCATCCTCTATCTCGAGCATCCTATTAATAAGACCTCTTTGATATAACCATTGTGCATAATCCTCCCAGCGCCGTGCCTCCATAATGCCCCAATATGGAGCATCTGCCAGATACTCTTTTGATAAATACTCCTGGCTGGCAATAGCTATTTCAGCATCTATTTCCGGTGCATGTTTTAACAAATCTTGAATTGCTATTTTTGGATTATCTATTGTGAATAGATACCCCTTCTCAGTTGCTCTCAAAAACCTATGCACTAATTCCGGCTCTTCCTTAAGGAGCTGTTCTCTGGCAA
>CAZLMD010000077.1:0-4718 GCA_964560535.1 uncultured Atribacterota bacterium | reverse complement strand
AAAGAGACTATCAGAAAAAAAGTACAAGCAGAAGGTAAATATAAGAAACAATCTGGTGGCCGTGGTCAATACGGGCATTGTTTTGTAGAGTTTGAACCAATGGAGAGAGGAAAAGGGTTTGAATTTGTTGACAAAATTGTCGGAGGGGTTATACCAAAACAATATCGTCCGGCAGTAGAGAAGGGTATAGTAGAAGCTATGGTAAAGGGAGTTTTGGCGGGTTACCCCACTATTGATATTAGAGCAACATTGTATGATGGAAGCTACCATACTGTGGACTCTTCTGAAATGGCATTTAAGGTAGCGGGATCTCTGGCTTTTAAAAAAGGTGCAGCAATGGCTGACCCAATCATATTAGAACCAATATATAATTTAGAAGTAACAGTTCCGCAAGACTACATGGGAGACATTATTGGAGATATAAATAGTAAAAGAGGCAAAATAATGGGTATGGATGAGTCAGGTAAAGGGAAGCAGGTAATTAAAGCCCAGGTGCCTCAAGCAGAAATGTTTAGATACTCTATTGACTTAAGATCTATTACTCAGGGAAGGGGAGCATTCACTATGAGATTTTCTCATTATGAAGAGGTGCCTCCTCAAATTGCTCAAGAGATTATAGAGAAAGCGAAGCAAGAAGCCGAATCTGAGTCATAATTACAAAAAAATATTTAAAATAATTTCATGTTAATACTTGTCTTAATAGCTTCTTGTAACTATAATAAAAATAGATTTGTAAAAATTCATTAATGAGGGAGGTGTAATATTAATGTTTGGAGATTTAGAATGGTATTGGATTGCCGCTATTATAGCGGCTATCGTCGGAGTAATTTGGTGGATGGGCAAAGATTAAAAAAAAGTTTACAGTATTCATAAAATATTTTCTAGTAATTGTGATGAAGCTAGAATAAGTGCAGGTTTAACTATTTAATTAGTAATCTGACCTGCACTTATTTATTCTAAGACCACAATACCACAATCAGGTATCTAACTAAAAATTAGTTTGATTTGAATTGTTTTAATTGACTTTTATATTTTATTTAAATATAATTATTTTACTTTACGATTACATTATTTTTATTCATTGATAATAAAAAATGTTTTACAGGAAAATATTAGGGTTACCAGAATAAAGAGAGTCAGTGTTTGGTGAAAACTGATGGAGGGCCCTAAAAAGCTCACCTGTAACCTTCCTGAGCAGAGATTGATAAAAATTACTCAGGGCGGTTCTCATCGTTAAATAAAAAAGGGTAGATGGGGCTGTAGCTCAGTTGGGAGAGTGCCTCCTTGGCGTGGAGGAAGTCGCGGGTTCGATTCCCGCCAGCTCCACCATCAATCTACCAAAAAAGGGTGGTACCACGAGGAAATCTCGTCCCTTGTAATAAAATACATTACAAGTGACGGGTTTTTTTATTTTAGGGGAGTGAAGAGTAAATTATGAAAGAAAGATATGAATTTAAAGAAATAGAACAAAAATGGCAAGAGTTCTGGTATAAACAGGGATTGTTCAATAGTGATATGAAAGCTGATGACAAAAAATATTACGTGCTGGAAATGTTTCCATACCCTTCAGGCGAACCACACATGGGGCATGTAAAAAATTACGTCATAGGAGATGTTGTTGCACGCTATAAGCATAGTAGGGGTTTTAATATATTGCATCCCATGGGCTGGGACTCCTTCGGGCTGCCTGCTGAAAATGCTGCTATTAAAAATCAGATTCATCCTGCTAAATGGACTCAGGACAATATAAAAAAAATGAAAGACACTCTATTATCTATGGGGATAAGTTATGATTGGAGACGGGAGATTACCACCAGTAGTCCTGAATACTATAAATGGACTCAATGGATGTTTTTACAGCTTTACAAAAATGGACTTGCTTACAAAAAAAAGTCTGTAGTAAATTGGTGTCCTTCTTGTGCTACTGTGCTGGCAAATGAACAGGTAGTCAACGGAGATTGTGAGAGATGCGGTTCCGGTGTTACAAAAAAGGATCTACCACAATGGTTTTTCAAAATAACTGATTATGCTCAACGGCTTTTAGATGATATGAATATTTTAGAAGAATGGCCTGAGAGAGTTCTGGCAATGCAGAGGAATTGGATTGGAAGAAGTGAGGGGGCTCATGTAAAATTTGGTATTGAAGATAGAGAGGAGACCTTTTCTGTCTTTACAACCAGACCTGATACTCTTTATGGTGTAACATTTTTTGTCCTTTCTCCTGAACACCCTATAATAGATGAATTAGTTAAGGGCACTGATTATGAAGAAGAAGTTAAAAAGTTTAGAGAAGAATTTTACAAAGATAATATTTCAGAAAAAAATATAACGGTAACTGAGAAAAAAGGGTGTTTTATCGGACACCATGTTATAAATCCCCTAAACAATGAAAAAATACCGATATGGCTAGCTAATTATGTTTTAATGGAATATGGTACCGGAATGGTTATGGGGGTTCCCGCACATGACCAGAGAGATTTTGAATTTGCACGGAAATACAATATACCGATAAGGATAGTTATAAAACCCAACAACATTGTATGCTCGGAAGATGATTTGCAAGAAGCCTTTGATTTAGAGGGTGTAATGGTTAATTCGGATAGGTTCAATGGTCTCCCCAGTGATAAAGGCAGGGAAATGATAATAGAGTATTTAGAAGAAAAAGAAATAGGTGCAAGAGAAATCAATTATCGTTTAAGAGATTGGCTTATCTCCAGACAACGATACTGGGGTGCGCCTATACCTATTGTTTATTGCCCAAAATGTGGAATGGTTCCGGTGCCTGAAAAGGATTTACCAGTAAATCTACCAGATGATATCGATTTTAAACCTACTGGATTATCTCCTTTACAATACAGTGAGGAGTTCCTGTATACCAATTGTCCCGTATGTGGTGAAAAGGCAAAAAGAGATACAGACACTATGGATACCTTCGTATGCTCTTCCTGGTATTTTTTACGTTTCTGTTCCCCTGATGTAAGTGATAAGCCTTTTGACAGAGATGAATTACATTACTGGATGCCTGTTGATCAGTATATTGGAGGAGTAGAACATGCTATTCTACATCTTCTATATTCACGTTTTATGGTAAAAGCTCTATTCGATATAGGACATTTAAAATTTAAAGAACCTTTTAAGCGTCTTTTTACTCAGGGAATGGTATGTAAAGATGGTGCGGCAATGTCCAAATCAAAAGGTAATGTGGTTACGCCAGGGAATATTTTCAAGCGTTATGGTGTTGATGCAACGCGATTGATGATTCTTTTTGCCAGCCCCCCTGAGTTCGATATGGAATGGAGTGAAAATGGTATTGAAGGGGCATCACGTTTTTTAAATAGAGTTTGGCGAATAGTACGCCACTATCATTATCTATTTGAAGAAACAGGCTTGTGTGAAGAATCCGAAGGAGCCATAAGTGAAGAGTATAGTAAATTGGAGAGAAAAACACATCAGACTATAAAAAAAGTAACAGAAGATATCGAAGACAGATTTCATTTTAATACAGCTATAAGTGCCATTATGGAGTTAGTTAATGAATTGTATAGTATTAAAGTAAAACCAACAAATATAAAAAGATCGGAAAAAACCATTTTAAAATCATCAATTGAAAGTATTATTAAATTGTTAGGCCCCATAGTACCCCATTTTTGTGAAGAATTATGGCATTCGATTGGGAAAAAACAGAGTATTTTCCTGGAAAGCTGGCCTGAATTTAACACAGAATTAATAAAAGAAGAACAACTATTAATCGTAATACAGATAAACGGAAAACTCCGTGATAAGATTGAGGTTTCTCCTGATAGCTCTGAAGAAATAATAAAGAACACTGTGTTGGGGTTGCCAAAAATAGAAAGATGGATAGAAGGTAAAAGTATCAACAAAGTTATCTACATACCTGGAAAATTAATGAATATAGTTTTACGGTAAGTAATAGAAATTGCTCATGTTTATAATTTTTGTTAATATTGATACAGGGTAATATTTAGAATAATTCGTTAAATAATCGTTTTATAGAGTGTAGTTTAATATATTTCGCATATGACATAAGAGGAGGACATATAATGGCATCTTTTGGTGATTTAAATAGTTTTATAGGAATTGGCCGTTTAACAAGGGATCCCGAACTGAGATATACACCATCTGGAACGGCAGTTTGTAGATTTGGCCTGGCTATTAATCGTAGTTACAGGAATCAAGAGGGAAATAACGTCGAAGACACTCTTTTTATTAATATTTCTGTCTGGGGTAAACAGGCTGAATATAGTTCTCAATATTTAAGGAAGGGAAGAAGAGTCGCGATTAATGGAGAGTTGAGATCTAACAACTGGGTTGATCGGGATGGAAATAAGAGGATTTCTTTTGAAATAAATGCCAGGACTGTTCAATTTTTAGATTATCTAAAGGACATAGATACTTCCACTGATGAATACTCTAAAACTAGCTCTTACGGGGGTGGAAATTTTAGTGATGATGAGGATGTGGAAGAAAATAGCTTTGCTGAAGAAGATTCTAATGAAGAAGATATCCCCTTCTAATCAAAGAGTCTCATATTTTTAATAAAGAGACTTTTCTACAGTAAATAATTATTTTTTTACCATTATCTTATAGACAAAGAAAAAAAGAGATGTTATAATAAAATTTGCAATTTCAAAAATGAATACTGAGGGCGGATAGCTCAGTAGGGAGAGCACTGGCTTTACAAGCCAGGGGTCACAGGT
>CAZLMD010000076.1:0-4754 GCA_964560535.1 uncultured Atribacterota bacterium | reverse complement strand
CCGGGAGTCAGGTCATCTGGATCTACCGACATTCCTCCGCTTAATGCAATGAGATCCATACCTTGTTCAATGAAATAATTTATCGCCTCAATAATCTTTCGTTTTTCATCAGAACAAAGGATCTGTTCTTTTACATCTGCTCCAAAATAAGAAAATTTATCCCTCAACAATGGCCCAAATTTATCCTCGACCAATCCTTTATACACTTCGCTACCAGTAGTAATAATACCGATCTTTAGATTATTGTATTCATTTATAGAAAAAACATTCCCTGCTTCCTGACAAAGCTGTTCTATTTTCTTAATACTTTTTTCCTTAATAGTAAGAGGGACAATTCGTACTCCTGCTATTCCCTGTTTTACTTCTACTTCAAAATTATTTGGTAAACTGGCAATAGTTACATCTTTTATTGAATTAATCTTATAGAGTAATTTGCTCTTCATTTTAAACAATCCTCTGATAGATGATTTTAGAGTAATTTTCCCCTCAACCGGATCAGATAGTTCAATATTTTTACCTGAAACTGCCTTTGATATTCTCAAGGAAGCTTCGTTTTCATGGATTTCCCCTGCTTTTGGTTCCCAGATGTAAACATGTTCTTTTCCAATTTTTCTTAACTCATCCAGGTCATTTTCCTTTATTACATGACCTTTTCTAAAAAGAGGTCCTTTACATTTTCCAGGAATAATACGGGTAATATCGTATCCTAATTTCATCCCAACAGCTTTCTTTATAGGAACCTTTTTCATCAGAACTTCCTTCCTTTAATTGTATAGAACTCTTTTTAACAATATTTGTTTCTCTTATTTTTAGTAAATTGATTATTTAAGAAATATTGTCTATTTAATTATCATTATACTTTTATTAGCATAACGGTGGCAAAAAAATTATTTCCCTTCAAATATTTCCCGAGAAATTGAGTCAATATATACCTCGGCTTGTTGATAAAAATTATAGTATTTTTCCTGTAAGTCTATCGCCTCATCAGTCAATTCTGAGCCACCTCCTTCGGTGCCTCCTATTTTTCTTTTTAAAAGCTTGAATCCCAATTTTTTTTCCAATCCCTTTATCAGGTTCCAGGCTTGTGAATAAGACATCTTTATCTCTAAGGCTGCCTGCCTTAATGAACCGGTTCTCTTCACCCTGTTTAAAATATCAAAAGGTCCGTCACCAAAAACTTTTCCCTTTTCGTTTTCTAACCAGAATTTGTAGTAAATTTTCATTTCTTTTCGAAACACCAATGTTTTATAAATAATATTTCAAGTTTTAGTAATCTTATTTATTATTTTAAAAGTTTGATTAACTATAAGAACTATTTTTATTTTTTTCTCTCTTAACCTGTATTATTTGTGCCATAATGCTTATAGCAATCTCTTCAGGGGTTTGTGCTCCTATTTTTAACCCAATCGGAGCAAATATTTTATTAATACTCTCTTCTGAAAACCCTTTTTCTTTTAGATGTTGAAAAATTACTCTATTTTTTTCTTTACTCCCGATCATCCCAATATATTTTGGTTTGCGATTGATAACAGACATTAGCACCTCTTCGTCTTTGAGATGTCCTCTTGTTACAACTACAACATAGGCTGAGTCTATATTTTTTATCTTTTCAGTTGCATGATCAGGTTCTGACAAAATAATTTGATCAGCTTCTGGAAATCTGTTTAGATTGGCAAATTCTTCCCTTTCATCAACAATAATTACTTTGAAACCTGTCATTTTAGCCAGTTTAGATAAGGTGATAGCAATATGTCCTGCACCAAAAATGATCATTTCCTCCACAGGTGTTATTACATCAATAAACAATTTTATGTTACCTCCACAGATCATCCAATCTTCTAAAGAGGCTTCTTCTTTGTTTAGCTGATAAGATAAGAATTTACCTTTGGCTTCATTCAAAGCCAGTTTTGCTTCATCAATAGCTTTGGCTTCTACAGCACCACCACCAATAGTACCGGCTATTAAGCCATCTTTGTTTACCAACATCTTAGAACCAAGTTTCCCAGGGGCTGAACCAGAAACATCAACTATTGTTACTAAAGCAATTTTTTCATTATTTGTTATTCTTTTTAAGGTTTCTTTTAAAATAAAAGTCATTTTTAATCTATTAATTCCTTTTCTTCTTTACTCAAATAACTACAAATAGCCTCTAATACGCCCCCTCCAACAGAGAAGGCTTTATCAGATATAGTAAAACAATATTCTCTTATTCCTCTAGGGTCTATATCTCCGATTTTCATTCCATCAGTTACCTCTGTATTGGGATATATGAGACCACGTAAAACACCAGATAATTGTGCTAATACAGGCACTCCATTGACCGTTGCAATTATGTCTTCTGCTTCCACTAAATCCCCAATTTTATATTTTGTAGTAATTCTACCCTGGGCAGGGGCTCTTAATAGGCGTTTTTCAGACTCTCCTTCTATTACACCAGGTACTCCGGTATCCGGTATTGCACTTCCCTGGTAAATCACTCTTCCTAAATAATGACCTCTCTTTGTTTCAATAACTACATCCACGTCAATACCTGCCTGAAAGCCGGGTCCGAGGGCTATGACTAAAGGCGCCTGTTCTTTTGTGGTACCCAGATTATGTTTAGCCATAATGGCATCAACTAGAATTGGTGGGTTGCAATATTCAATGGCTCTCCCAATCGGGTCAACTAAAATGGCAATTTTTTTGTCATTTATTATTTGGAAAGCTTCATCATAGGTTTCTGCCAAAACACCTTCGATACCTTCTATTACACAGTTATCCTTAAAGACTGCACTGGCAAAAGAAACTGGTAATCTTATTGCTAAAGGATGCATTGTTTCTAAAATAATAACTTTAAAACCAGCACGAAATAAGCGAACAGCAACTCCTGTAGCTAAATCTCCACCACCTCTTATTATGATTAATTTTTTATTTACTTTCATTTTAATTACACTCTTTCTCTCTGGTTATGAAAAATGATTTAGCTTTTTGATAATCCTCTTCTTTATCAATATCAAATAAAATAGCATCATCTTCCACAACAACTTTTTTAACTTTATCTGGATGTGCTTTTATCAATATTCTTCCTCCAACATCACCCCTTATCTCCTTAAAATTATTTTTCCAATAAATATCAAAAAGAACTGGATTTCCTGCATTGCCCTGATAGTAGGGAACTATAATCTCTTTTTTTCCTTTTTTAAATTCTTTTATTAATAAATTTATAGTACTGTATTTAATAAAGGGCTGGTCACCTAGTAATATACAAAAACCATCTATATCTTTATAATTATCCAGTTCAAGTAAGGCTTTTTTAATGGATGAACTCATACCCTTTTTATAATCAGGATTGTAAATGATATTTGCATTATATTTTCTACCTATTTTTGCAATCTCTTCATCATCAGTCTTAACAACTAAAAATACACTATCTAAGGCAGATTTTACTGTTGCTTCTAATACCCAATCAATAACAACTTTTGGTCCTAAAGAGAGAGTGAGTTTGTGTTTATTAATTCTTTTGCCCTCACCAGCAGCCAAAACAATACCCACTATCATATCTTTTTACTCTTAATTATTTTTATGACCGGGCATTTATCTTGCAATGTATTACCTACTATCACATTTTCTATCTTTCTCTGATTATCCTGGAATATTTCTTCGGCTATTTCTTCGGCTATTTCTATTCTTCTCTTATTATTGACTTTATTAAAGAATAAATGTTTTCTAGCACTGTCAGGAGTATTTTTAAAAATACCAAGGGGATGGTTTATAAGTGACAATATGGCATCTTTATTAATTTTATCACCCTTTTCCAGTTCTGTTAAATTACTAAAAATATGAGGTCTAAAAACATTTTCCTCTTCAAGGGTCAAACCAACTGCATCTATTCCAATTACAGCGATTACTTCTGTAGCCATTTGAGGAATAACAGGTTCATTAAAAGAGGGGGCTTTGATTGGTTTCCCCTTAGCTCCATCAGCTTCAACTATAAAAAAATCTGCCAATCCATCTTCCCACCATTTATCCAGGACATGGGGTTCAGGGCCCGAGAACTTCTCTCTCACACTTCCCTTAATTCTGTGTGTTAATAATAGTGCTATCCCTTTATTTCTGTACTTTTCAAAATAATTCTTTATACTCTCCTCTATTATCCTGTCATTGGAAGACTCGATTACTATCCCTTTTTCTAAAAAAAGAGTTATCTGATCAGTGAACATTTTAGTGGTGGTTGTTAGAATTATTTTTTTATTTTTTTCAATCAATTCTTTAGCTAAAATTTGTAAAGAAGAACTTTTACCTCCAGCACCAATCAAGGCGATAAAAGCCCTTTCTTTTAATTCTAAAGCATCACTAATCAGCATATCTTTTCCTTCAGAATATTTATTAGCAATATTGTAGTATTAAGTATAATAGCAAAAATGTATAATAGTTAAAGCTTTACTGTATTGATTTGTTTAGATAATGGCGATAATCGTTTGCTATAGTCTATATGATAACCATTATTTGAAAATTAAAGTAAATTAAGCTTTTTGGTTTTAATATTATTTTTAAAAACACCTATATACTAATTCTTTTATTTTAGCAACTCATCTTTTGAGCAGCTGATTTAATCGCTTTAATTATTTTCTTATAGCCGGTACATCTGCATAAATTACCCGATATAGCTGTCTTAATCTCTTCATCAGTAGGATTGGGATTCTTATCTAAGAGGGCTTTAGATGAGAGTATCATCCCCGGGGTACAAAAACCACATTGTACTGCACCTTCCTCCA
>CAZLMD010000075.1:2378-4795 GCA_964560535.1 uncultured Atribacterota bacterium | reverse complement strand
AATATTGTGATTGCAGCGGCAAAAGAGATGGATAGCCTTATAATTTTGGCTGGTAAAGAGACCGGGAGGGATGGAGTAGGCAGTGCAAGTTTTGCTTCACGAGAACTATCGGAAATCGATCAAGAGGTCAAACATCCCACTATTCCTCAGGGAGATCCACGTTTAGAAAAAAAGTTAATTGAAGCCTGTCTAGAAATTGTAGCAAAAGATCTGATATTGGGAATGCAGGATCTAGGAGCAGCAGGTCTTGTAAGTTCTAGCTCGGAAATGGCAAGCAAAGGAGATTGTGGAATAGAACTAGACCTATCTCTGGTTCCAAAAAAAGAAGACAATATCACCCCCAGGGAAATGATGCTTTCTGAAACACAAGAGAGAATGCTTTTAATTGCCAGAAAAGATAACTATGAAGAGATAAGCAGAATAATCGATAAATGGGGTATAAAACATGCTGTAATTGGAAAAGTTACAGCAGATGGTATGTTACGTTTAAAAGAAGGAGAAAAGATAGTAGCAGAAGTACCGGCAAAATCCCTCGCAGAAGAAGCACCCATTCGTAACTATCAAGGTAAAATTTCTGCTAAACTTAAAGAATTACAAAACCTGGATTTAAAGAATGTACCTCAACCTCAGGATTTCAACCAGGCTTTGTTAAAAATCCTGTCTTCTACAAATATTTGTAGCAAAGGATGGTTTTATCATAGCTTTAATAAAAATAGTGCTACTGGAACAGAGGTAATCCTGTACTCTGGCGATGATGCTGGAATTATTAAAATTGAGGGAAGCAAAAAAGCAATTGCCTTTTCTGTTGATGGAAATAGTAAATATTGTTATTTAGATCCATTTGTGGGAGGTCAGATTGCAGTTGCTGAAGCAGCTAGAAATTTATCATGCAAAGGAGCTCGTCCCTTAGCGCTAACAGATAATCTCAACTTTGGAAACCCGGAAAAAGAGGAAATATTCTGGCAGTTAGAACAATCAGTACTGGGAATTAGCAAGGCTGCCAGGGCATTTGGAATCCCTGTTATTAGCGGAAATGTTAGTCTTAATAATGAAAGTAATAATGAGGCTATTTTCCCTACACCTGTTATTGGTATGGCAGGAATTGTGGAGAATTTTTCTAATATTTGCACACTATCATTTAAGAATGATGGTGATCTAATCGTTCTAATAGGTGAAAACAAAGAAGAAATAGGTGGAAGTGAATATTTGAAAGTTTTCCATAATCTAGAGAAAGGAAGGCCACCTCAAATTGATTTAAATCTAGAGAGATCAGTTCAGAATACCTGTCTGGAAAGTATTAACAGTGGAATACTGAATTCTGCTCATGACTGCTCAGATGGGGGATTGATAACAGCATTAGCAGAATGTTGTATATTTGGGAAGAAAGGAATAAAAGTTGATAAAAAGGCTGAGATTAGGGATGATGCCCTTCTTTTTGGTGAATCTCAATCTTGTATTATAGTTTCTTTACCATCAGAAAACTTATCTTTATTAAAAGATATTGCCTCTAAAAACCAGGCGCCATTAGAAGTATTAGGGGTAGTAGGTGGGGAAAGTTTAGAATTTGGCAATTTAATTAATTTAAAGATAGAACAAATAACAGAAGCCTGGGAAAAGGATTTTAATAATGCATGAAGAATGCGGCATTTTTGGTATCTTTCCAAAAGATATAAAAAGTAATATCGCTCAATTAAGCTATTTAGGACTTTTTGCTCTTCAGCATAGAGGGCAGGAAAGTGCTGGCATTGCCGTTAACAATGGAGAAAATATACTGATTTATAGAGATTTAGGATTGGTTTCAGAAGTTTTTAAAAGAGATATACTAAATACTTTGCATGGGACATCTGCAATAGGGCATGTAAGATATTCTTCGGATGGCTGCAATAGCTGGGAAAACAGTCAACCGGTATTACAGCAATTTGTCGGTGGCACCTTTGCTTTAGCTCTTAATGGTAGTTTAGTCAATCAAAGTGAATTAAAAAATATACTGGTTAGATATGGTAAACACCTTGATAGCAACATAACTGATAGTCAGCTGATCTGTAAATTAATACAAACAACTAAAGAAAGTAACTTAGGGAAAGCATTAGAGATAGTTGCTCCACTATTAAAAGGATCATTCTGTCTGGTCTTTTTAGCTAAAGATACCTTGATAGGTCTGAGAGACTCTTACGGATTTCACCCTCTTGTCCTGGGTAGGATTAAAGATGGTTATGTTTTAGCATCAGAAGACTGTGCTTTTTCAACAATTGAAGCACAATATTTAAGAGAAGTAAGCCCTGGAGAGATGATTATAATTGAAAAGTATAGCTTTAAGGCAAAACAGATTATTCCCTGCACCAGGAAGAGTTTGTGTGTTTTTGAACATGTGTATTTTGCCCGTCCGGATAGTAATGTTTTTGGAGAAAACGTTGCTG
>CAZLMD010000075.1:0-2278 GCA_964560535.1 uncultured Atribacterota bacterium | reverse complement strand
CAGGGGTATTTCAAAAGAATAAACCATCTGATTTTTGTACTGCTTGTTTTAACGGCGAATATCCTTTATAAAGAGTTCAGAAGTTCTTACGGCTTCAGTATTTGTTATTAAGCAATGCTTTAAGGTAAATCAAATATTTTAATAGAAAAGTATTTATTATTTAACATATAATTTAAAGAAACATGTACTGTGTTGTTATTGATGAAATATAAGGTTAAAGGAGTAGGCTTCAATTATGGATAATGCATACAAAAGAGCCGGTGTTGATATTGAATTAGCAGACAATATTATTAAAAAAATAAAGCCACTAATTCATACTACACATATTCCTGGTGTTATGAGTGAAATAGGACATTTTGCCGGATTATTTTCCTTAGCCCAGGAAAAAATTACAGATCCAATTCTAGTTTCAGGGACAGATGGTGTAGGTACCAAGTTAAAGATTGCCAACTTAATGAAAAAACATGATACCATTGGAATTGATTTAGTTGCAATGTGTGTAAATGATATTCTAACCTGTGGTGCCAAACCTTTGTTTTTTTTAGATTATCTTGCAACTGGTAAGTTGAAAGAAGAAGAGATGGTTAGTGTAATTGAGGGGATTGTTAAGGGTTGTAAAATGGCCGGATGTGCTTTATTGGGTGGAGAAACTGCTGAAATGCCGGGTTTTTATAAAGAAGGAGAATATGATTTAGCAGGATTTTCAGTGGGAATAGTGGATAAAAAAAAGATAATATCCGGACAGAATATTGTTCCGGGGGATGTAGTATTGGGGTTACCTTCTTCAGGATTACATAGCAACGGATATTCATTGGTAAGAAAAATATTTTTTGAAAAAGACATATCAAGTCTAACACAAAAAGTCCCATCCTCTAATACTACTTTGGGGGAAGAGCTTCTTAAACCTACAAGAATATATGTGCCAACAATTTTATCTTTGTTAAAAGAGTTCCAGATTAAAGGTATTTCACATATTACCGGTGGAGGTTTTTTTGATAACATTCCCCGTGTATTGCCAGAAAAGTTCGCAGTTAATATATTTAGAGATAAATGGCCTGTTTTACCAATTTTTAGCTTGATAGAGAATAAAGGAAAAATTTCCATAAAAGATATGTTCCATACTTTTAATATGGGGATAGGGTTAGTTTTAATTATTAGCAGTGAAGATGAGGATGCTATAATTAAAAGTTTGGGTGAAATGAAAGAAAAGGTTTATAAAATAGGCGAGGTTGTTGTTAAAACAGGAGCAAACAGATCTATAAATATTGATTAAAAGCCGAAGTCTATTATTAATTCCAGGATAACTGGTATTAATCAGAAGAATTTTAATCAATATTTTTTATGTTTATTAATTTATGCTGAAAAACATTTAAAATAGATAAGGCTTTAGTTTAGAAATAAAAAAATAAAACTTATTCTGTAAAACAGATTTACCGGGATACATTATATGTGAAACATGGGCCTTATTTTAAGATTATTTAAATAGAAAGAAGACAACAATATGATTAGTATTGCGGTTTTAGTTTCGGGAAGAGGTACTAACTTACAGGCTATTATTAACGCTATTAAAAAAGGTAAAATTAATGGGAAGATCGAAGTAGTAATTAGTGATAACCCTGATGCCTATGCCCTAAACAGGGCAAAAAAGAATGGTATAAAAACCCGGATACTATATTACAAGAGTTTTAGCAATAAAGAAAGTTATGAAAAAGAGATGGTTGAATATCTGGATAGTTACAAGATTGACCTTATAGTTTTAGCGGGGTATATGCGCATACTAGGCTCTGATTTTGTAAAAAGATATCGTTATAAAATTATCAATATTCACCCGGCTTTATTGCCATCGTTTCCCGGACTAGATGCACAGAAGCAAGCTTTAGAATATGGTGTAAAGGTTAGTGGGTGTACAGTGCATTTTGTTGATGAAGGTGTAGATACAGGACCTATAATATTACAAAAGGCGATAGAGGTGAAACAAATTGATGATGAGGAATCCCTTTCAAAAAAAATATTGAAATATGAACACAAGCTTTTGCCAGAAGCGATCCAATTGTTTTCTCAAGGAAAAATTGAAATAATTAAAAACAAAGTATATTTAAAAGAATAATATATTTAATAAATAAACATTAAGTAACTTAAAAGGAAACTTTTTATGAAAATTACCCATGATTTAGCTCAGCAAATTGTTGATAGGACAATAAATATTATCGGTAAAAATATTAATATTATGGATGAGAAGGGATTCATTATTGGTTCTGGAGATAAAAATAGGCTCGAT
>CAZLMD010000074.1:0-4895 GCA_964560535.1 uncultured Atribacterota bacterium | reverse complement strand
GCCACTCTAATAAAATTAATCTGTAAAAATTTGTCCAAACCGACCATTATTAAAATCATAAGAGGTATCTCTACCAATGAATGTCCGATTGAAATTTGAGCACCTGCTAATGGATGCTCTGTTCCTTTACTTACCGTTACTGCGGTAATAGGGCCGGGGGACATCACTCCTGACAAGGAAATAAGGGCTGCTTTTAGCAAAAAAGAAATAAACATTTATTGGTCACTCTCTTCTCCAATTATTTTAAGTAAACACTTTTGTAGAAAATTGTATATATAATACTGTAATTTTTTTAAAAATTCAATGGCTTGTTAATTACTTTATTTGTGTTGATTGTTTAATTTTTGACTTATTTATTTCAATAGATAATTGATAATTAAGAAGTAATTGTAGTATGTTTATTGGTTTCCACACTCAGATGCTTCACCCTTTAGGATTGCTATACCATGAGGCAATGCTTTTAACACAACGTTCAGAGACTCTCTTACTCCTTTAGGGCTACCTGGCAAATTAATAATAAGGCTTCTGCCTCTAATACCGGCTACAGCACGTGATAGTAATGCGTGTGGGGTCTTTTTAAAACTCTCCATTCTGATAATCTCACTTATCCCGGGCACATTTCTTTCCACTACAGCGCTGGTTGCCTCTGGAGTTACATCTCTTTTAGAAAATCCTGTACCACCTGTAGTAAGAACCAGATCGGCTTTATGTACTTCAATTGCCTCAATTAATGCGGCTTTGATCAAGTTCAGTTCATCTGGAACAATAGTGTACCAGATTACATCCGCACCTACTGGCTGTAAAACTTTTTCTATCGTCTTTCCACTGATGTCTTCTCTTTGCCCTTGAGCACCTTTGTCGCTAACAGTAATAATGGCTACTTTAATCATATTAAGCTATCACCTCGATGGAATCGCCTACCTGGATAATACCTCCCTTTACAACTCGAGCAAAAATACCTTCTTTTGGCATAATAGAGGGGACCTTAACTCCACGTACCTCAATATCTACATCATGATCCTTTCCGACCTGGGTAGTACGAAGTATAACTTCCCCACCCACTTTAATTATAGTACCAATAGGATATTGAAATAAATCTTCCAAACCTTGAAAAACAATATTCTCAAAGAGGTCTCCATAATTTAACTCATAGCCTTCACTTCTATTCTTTTCCAGACTGTGCAGGCTTAGCAGGCTTACCTGCTTATGATCAACACCGGCATGGATATCTCCTTTCAAACCAAAGTCTTCAACTACTTCTGCACAGGATACTGCCTTCTTAGGAGCTTTCTTGCTATCCCCTATACAAATTGCCAGTACTACACCTTTTTTCTTATTATTATCATTAACATCTTCGTTTACTTCATTTTGCATATATTGTGTTATGCCATGTTTGAAATTAAGATAGGATTCTCCCTGGTAATGACCACTAACTCCACCATTTTTCTCTACCAGATGAATATGATTTATCTCAATCCCACGGTCTACCGCTTTACATATATCATAGATAGTCAGAGCGGCAACTGTAACGGCGTGTAGGGCTTCCATTTCTACCCCTGTTTTACCATTAGTCATAACAATAGAACGGATTAAAATGCTGTTCCTTTCTTCCATAAAATAAAAATCCATATCTACGTTATTCAGTATAAGTGGGTGGCAGAGCGGGATTAACTGACTGGTCTGTTTAGCAGCCATAATTCCAGCAACCTGAGCTATACCCAGCACATCACCCTTAGCCATTTTTTTATCCTTAATCAAAGCAATGGTTTCTGGCTTCATAATCACTTCACCTTCGGCAATGGCAATTCTATGAGTACTCTGTTTCTCCCCCACATTTACCATGCGTGCCCTTCCTTTTTCATTTAAATGATTTAAAATATCCTTTTTTCCCATATATAAGCCCCTCCTAACCTCCTATTTTAAACATATCAAATCCGGCACTATTTTTATCTCCCAAATGATGTCGTGATGGTTTTATTTTAACGGCTTCTTTGAAAATTTCTCTTATCAATTCATTTCTTAAGCCATATTGATCTAAAGGAATCTCTCTCAACTTTTTCTTTAATTCTAATTCTTTTACACTGAAAAGACATGGCCTTAAATTGCCTTCTGCGGTTAATCTGATACGGTTGCACTCACCACAAAAATGTTGACTAACTGCTGTAATAAATCCGAATACCCCTTTAGCATCTCTTAATTGATAATAAGAGGCAGGTCCATAACCTTTTTCTACCAGAACAGGCTTTATATTCTCAAATTTTTTCTGAATTTCTGTCTGAACTTTCTGGGCTGAAATAAAACGCTCTTCATTGATCCCTTTTAAAACATCATTAGTGGGCATTAATTCAATAAAACGAACAGATACCGGTTTATCTATTGTGAGTTTTATAAAATTATCTATTTCATCATCATTAATACCTTTCAATAATACCACATTGATTTTTACCGGTGTTAATTCTTCTTTTAAGGCTGCTTCAATTCCTTCCAATACCCTTGGTAATCCGTCAAACCCGGTGATTTCTTTAAACTTTTCTCTATCTAATGAATCTATGCTGATATTAACCCTATCCAAACCGGCACTTTTTAAAGATTGTGCCATTTCTGAAAGGTAAAATCCATTAGTAGTCATAGAAATGTCTTCTAATCCTTTTATCATTCTAAGTTGTCTGATAAAATCAATGACACCTTTTCTTACTAATGGCTCACCCCCTGTTAACCTAATATTTGTGATTCCCATCTCTACTGCCACACGAACAATCTCTAATATCTCTTCAAAACGCAAGATTTGTTCATGTTCAATGAAATGAAATTTTTGTTCTACCGGCGAACAATATATACAACGAAAATTACATCGGTCAGTAAGGGAAATTCTTAGATAGATAATCTGTCGCCCGTATGAATCAATTAGTTTTTCCATTTGATAATATTTTGCCACACTCGCTTAAGTCGTATCCGCCAAGCCGGGCAACCTGCTCCTTAAAGTGATTTGTTCTTATTATTTCTAAAATCTTTGTTATCCCCTCACTGTGAAAATATCTCTCGGGGATGATTAAATCATAGCGTTCTTTAATAATGGGTATAAAGTCCAGGTTAAACGCCTTTGCAGCCGATAGAATACCCAATCCTGCATCTACTCTTTTATTGGCAACAGCGGAGGCAACCATGAGATGGGTAAATTCTTCCTGGTTATACCCTTGAATTCTATCAGAATTAATCTCATTTTTGTTAAGTAAATAATCTAACAAGACCCTGGTACCTGAACCTTTTTGTCGATTAATGTAACGGATATTATCTTTTAATAAATCTTTTATTTCTAAAATCTTTTTTGGATTTCCTTTTTCTACCATAAAACCCTGTTGTCTGTAAGCCATATTTACTACTGCTAGTTTATGTCCTGTTAAGATTCGCTCAATATAAGGGAAATTATATTCTCCGCTTGCTACATCTAAAAGATGAGAAGTTGCCATATGAGCGATCCCCTGTTTCAATGCCAGCAATCCTCCCATGCTACCGGTATGAAATGATGCAAGGCGAAATTCCGGTGTCTTTATCTGTAGTTCATTTTTTAAAATATCTAAGATAAGATCATGACTTCCAATAGTGATAATAGTCTGTTCAAAATTATAATTGTTTTCCAATAGCAATTCTACTTCTGTTTCTTCCTTTAATCCTATGCCTTCGCTTAGCGAAGGAATTCTTACAAATGCATCTGCTTCAACTAATGATGATATAACTCCTGCTCCGCGACTCAAAGGGTATGCCATTATATCATTATCAATTCTGGCTAATTTTACCCGAAGAAACTCCTCATTACCCAGTCTTGATACCACTTTTTTAGCCATTAATACTCTTATCTTTTTTCTCTCAGGGAGAACTTGTCTTAAATTTTTATAGATCAAAGGTAAGATAAATTCCCATGCTGCAATTAAATAAGAGACTGGATATCCTGGCAACCCAACAATTGGAACTCCCTCTACTACCCCAACCAGAGTAGGTTTGGCTGGCATAATAGCTATTCCATGGAATAGCACCTCCCCCAGGTCTTGCAAAGCTCTTGCAGTAAAATCTTTACTCCCGGCTGAGGTTCCTGCTATTATTGTAACTATATCATTCTCTTTTGCTGCTGACTTTAATACTTCTTTTAAGTCTTCCTTTATATCGCGAATAACCGGATATATAACGGGTTCTCCGCCCCATTGGTTAACTGAACTTGATAGCATCCTGGAGTTAAAATCCAATATATCACCTTCTTTTATCTCCTCCTGACCAGGTTCAACCAGCTCTTCTCCGGTAGGGATAATCGCCACTCGCGGCTTTGCCCAAACCATTATTTCAGAAATTCCTCCTGCTATCAATGCCCCTATATCCATTGGTCTAATTTTATGGTTAGCAGTCAAAATTAATTGATGTGTAACGATATCTTCTCCTATATTACGTATATTCATGCCAGGGAAAACAGATTGAAATATTTTTAGTTGTTCAAATTCTTCTTGCTGGTTTTGCAAATCAACATCTTCTTGAACTGGAACAACATCTTCAATTTTTATAACAGAATCAAACTCTTCCGGTAAAGGATTGCCTGTATTAATGTATATAAAGTCTTTTTTATTAGTCAATATAATTGGATTTTTTTCTGAGGCATTTTCGGTACTACGGGAATGAACGGCTATGCCATCCATGGCTGCAGCAGTATAGTGCAGGGAAGATCTTTTAGCAAAAACTGCTTTAGAGGTAATTCTGCCAAGTGCTTCTTCTACTGAAAGCAGCTCATCTTTTGAATTTAATAAAATATTACCATTTACAATCGCTTTTTCAATTTTTCCCTTTGCATCTTCTAAGGATATTTTGCTTAAGTAAATATTTCTTTCTTTCATAAATTATTACAAGGAGTTATT
>CAZLMD010000073.1:0-5126 GCA_964560535.1 uncultured Atribacterota bacterium | reverse complement strand
AAAAGGGAAATACCTGAAGAAGTGTATTATGGTGTACAGACTCTAAGAGCAATGGAGAATTTTAAATTAACCGGATACAAAATTGATAAAGACTTTATCAAGGCGCTGGGAATTGTTAAGAAAGCTGCTGCTCAGGCTAATATGGAGATCGGCCTATTGGATGAAAAAAAAGCAAAAGCTATAATTGATGCATCTCAGGAAGTCATTGATGGAAAATTGGATGAAGAATTTATTTTAGACCCCATTCAGGGTGGTGCAGGTACTTCAAATAACATGAATGCAAATGAAGTAATTGCAAATAGGGCAATTGAGTTATACGGAGAAGGAGAGAAGGGCGATAGCAGTGTAATATCTTCCTTGACACATGTTAATATGGCTCAATCTACCAATGATGCGGTTCCCACTGCTATTAAGATTGCTCTAATCATGAAATCCGCAGCGTTATTAGATGCTACTGAAAAATTAGAAGAATCTTTCCGCAAAAAAGCTGAAGAATTCGATCATGTTTTGAAGATGGGCAGAACTCATTTGCAGGATGCAATACCCATACGCTTAGGTCAGGAATTTGCGGCTCATGCTACTGCAGCAAAAAGATCTAAAGAAAGAATAGCCCGATCAATTGAGTCTTTAAAAGAAATAAATATGGGAGCTACCGCTGTAGGTACCGCTCTTAATGCCGAACCAGAATATATTAAGAAGGTAGAAATAAAATTAAGAGAAATATCAGGCTTTGATTTGAAGATAGCAGAAGATCTGGTAGATGCAACACAGAATACTGATGCCTATGTAGAAGTTTCATCTGCAATTAAGGCATGGGCTGTAGTCTTGTCAAAAATATGTAATGATTTAAGACTTATGGCTTCAGGTCCTCGTGCAGGCTTGTTTGAAATAAGGTTACCAGAAGTACAGCCTGGTTCTTCAATTATGCCTGGAAAAGTAAACCCGGTAATTCTCGAAGCAACTAACCAGGTAGTTTTTCAGGTAATTGGCAATGACGTTACCATTAATTTAGCCGCTGAAGCTGGCCAGTTAGAACTGAACGTTATGGAGCCAGTGCTGGCATTTAACCTGATGCAGAGCTTTGATATAATGACAAATGTACAGAATATGCTCAGGGAAAAATGTATTGATGGAATAATTGCTAATGAGGAGAGATGTAAAGATTTTGTGGAAAATAGTATTGGAATATTAACCGCATTAAATCCACATCTTAGCTATGAAAAAACCTGTCTGGTAGCCAGAGAAGCCTTTTTGGAGGGCAAGAGTGTAAGAGAAGTCGTTTTAGAACACAAGATGCTTGATGAGGATAAACTCAACAAGATATTGGATCCCTATGAGATGACTAAAGCTGGTATTGCCGGGAAAGAATTATTAAATAATTGATTATTCAAAAAAATCTAATGTAATATTGAAAGGTACGAAGTTGAAAATAAAAAGAAATGCAAGCCTATGTTATTACTGTAAATCCTGTCAGCTGGCTTGCTCCTTTCACCATACCGGATCTTTTTGGCCTGAAAAAAGTAGCATAGAGGTATACCGTAATCCTGTTAGTGGAAAAACATTTTGGAAATTTAACACAACCTGTGATCTATGTAATGGAGAAGAAATGCCTTTTTGTGTTAAATACTGTACATATGGAGCATTAAGCTTGTCTGATGAATTATAAAAAGGAAACAGCTATGGTTAAGAAGAAAAATATCAAGGGTTGCTTAGCAGGTAAAATTTTATGGATTAACCTGTCAAATGGCAAAATATGGAGTGAAAATACCGAAGATTATGCCCTGAAAACCTTGGGTGGCAGAGGAATAAATTCCATAATAATGTTGGAAAACATCAACAGCGGAACAAAATGGTCTGATCCAGAAAATCTTCTTTGCTTTGCGGTTGGAAGTATGGTGGGCACTATGACACCTGGTGCATGTAGGGTTGATATATCTACAATAAATGTTTTTCATGGAGGAAAAGGTTCCGCAAATGTTGGCGGTTTTTGGGGTCCTGAACTAAAATATGCTGGTTATGATAATCTGATTATTACAGGCAAGGCAAAAAACCCTGTTTATATCTATATAAATGATGATATTATCCAAATTAAGGATGCGATGGGGTTATGGGGTAAAGATACTTTTGACACAGAAGATATGTTGAGAAAGTTGATTGGAGATAAGAACATTAAGATTGCCTGTATTGGTCCTGCGGGAGAAAATCTAGTAAAGGGATCAGCTATTATCGTAGATACAGCAAAAGCTGCAGGTGGCTCTGGGGTAGGGTGTGTTATGGGGGATAAGAATCTTAAAGCCATAGTAGTTCGTGGACATGGAAAAATAGATGTTGCTGAACCGGAAAAATTTATAAATCTTATAACAAGGCTTAATGAGAAATGTCAGAGTCAGGAAAGTACGACATTAATGAGAAATGCTCCATTGAATTTTTATGCTGATCCTGAATGGGAAGGGTGGAATACTAATATTGTTGCAAAAAATGGTCAGGATGATCAGTGGGAGTACGAAAAAAGGATCAAATTGATGAATTCTCAAAATGGGGTTCCCAGTATGGTAAGAAATGTCAGGGCATGCTATCAATGTCCAACAGGATGCATGCCCTTTCTTGAAATTGATTCAGGAGAATATCTGGGAACAAAAGGCGAAGGATTTTGGATAAATACTATTATGGGTCACGCTTGTAGGGTCGATGTTTCTGAGCCAGATGCAGTAGTTGAATCATGGATTCTTACAAATAAATTAGGATTAGATGGTGATTTTGCTTCTTCAGTTATTTCCTGGGCTTTTGAACTATATGAAAAAGGGATCATTTCACAAAAAGATACTGCTGGTCTCGAGTTAAAATGGGGTAATAGCAAATCTTTTTTAGAAATGCTTAAAAGGCTGGCATACAGAAAAAATATTGGAGATATACTTGCAGATGGGCCAATCGAAGCAGCTGAAAAGATTGGCAAAAATTCAATAGACTACAGCATACATGTAAAAGGGCAGCCATCAATAGAGCCTTTTAGAGTCCCCAAAGCCTGGGCACTGGCTGTTTCTACTTCACCAGTAGCAGGAAGACATCTCAGAGGAGCAACAATGGGTAATTTGAGATATGGCCCTAAACCACGTACTGGCAGATTCAATGTAATTGATTATAAAAATCAAGCATATGGCGTATACTGGCAGGGAAAAACCAAAGAAATTGAGGATAATCTTGGAATATGTAACTATGTTGGTACATGGTCAGGGGCTAACTTTATGGATATTTCTGATTTTGTAGACCTGATAAACACAGGTATGGGGTTAAAAGTCAGCGAAAAAGATCTAATGGATTATTATGCACCAATTGGAAGAAATTTAGAAAAAGCATTTAATTCACTCCATACTAATTTGCTACGAGAAGATGATATGCCTCCACTAAGGTTTATGGAAGAAGAGGTAAAAACCGGCCCTTATAAAGGTTCTAAGGTTGACAAAGATAGCTACAACAGGATGTTAGATGAATTTTACCATCTTTGGGAATGGGACGAGCAGACTGGATTACAGACCAGAAGCGGATTGCTTAAATTAGGATTAGACGAGATAGCCGAACTCCTATCCCGAAAAAAGAAATTAGTAGAAAAATAATATTTTGTGAAATCTATAGAAAGGGGATGCGGAAGTTTTAATTTCGGATTGTACAACTATGATGGATCTGGGCAAAGAGATTGAAAAGTTAATTGAGGTACCGGCAATAATAATGTGACAAGTTCTTTGTAATATATTTAAAGATTACTTAAATATATAATTTCTATTAACAAAATAGAAAAATATCTACGAAGATAAAGATATTTTATATTAAGGATTACTCTAATTTTATTTTTCAAGAAGAAAGGGATTGGGTATGGAAAAGTATGATTTAGTAGTTCGCTCAGATAAAACGTATATTGACCATCGTTTAACGAACTGCAATATCGGTATAAAAGATGGTATTATTGCCACACTTAGTACTGAAGAGTTAGATGCTGAAGAAGTAATAGATGCTATGGGCAAGTTAGTTCTACCTGGAACTATCGATCCACATGTACACTTAAGAGTCCCTGGGAATGAGTACAGGGAGACTTTTATTTCTGGTACACAGGAAGCAGCACTTGGCGGGGTAACCACTATACTTGAAATGCCTATTTCTTCCCCCCCTCCTTATTCCCCGGAAATTGTGTATAATCGTATGACATTAGCTGAAAAAGATGCTGTAGTAGATATAGCCTTTTTCGGAGCGGCAGGTATAGATCAAAAAGATAACATCATCCCTTGTTCTAAAACCGGAATTGTAGCTTTCAAAACATTCCTGCATGAAGCACCGCCAGGAAGAGAAAAAGAGTTTATTGGCTTAACTGCTCCAGATACGGGTGATCAGTATGAATTAATGGAAATACTTGGAAAAACCGATTTAATTACTGCTTTTCATGCTGAAAATAACGATATGATTAAAAAGAATGTAGCTCGATTAAGAAAAGAAGGGAAAGTATCCCCCATTTACCATGAAAGATCACGTCCTCCAGTAGTAGAAATAGAAACAACTGCAAAAATACTGTTGTTTGCTGAAAAAACAGGTGCTAAAGTAGAAATTGCTCATATTAGTACACCAGAGGCTGTTGAGTTAGTTAATCAAGCAAAAGCAAAAGGGGTAAGCGTTGTGGCAGAGACCTGTCCACATTATCTATTCCTGAACGAAGATGCTCTTATAAAGTTCGGTGCTTTTGCTAAATGTAACCCGCCATTAAGATCTGAAGAACAGCGAGTAAAAATGTGGGAGCATTTAGTAAATGGAGATTTTGATTTTGTCGGCAGCGATCATGCTCCATACACAAAGGAAGAAAAGGAAAGTGGAAATGGTGACATTTTCGTTCCGCCCGCTGGATTTCCAGGATTATCTACAAGGTTGCCCTTAATGTTTACCGCGGTAAAAGAGGGTAAACTGAAGTTAGAGCAGATGGTCAGGCTAATTTGTGAAAACCCGGCGCGAATTTTCGGATTATATCCAAAAAAAGGAGTTTTATTGCCAGGATCTGATGCTGATCTGATTATTATTGACCCTGACAATAAAAGCATTATCGATAAAGATAAAATGTTTACTAAATGTAAAGATAGTGCGGTAGTTTA
>CAZLMD010000072.1:0-5192 GCA_964560535.1 uncultured Atribacterota bacterium | reverse complement strand
CATTTTCAATACTATACTAGTTAACGTTTACTTATTTTAATATAAACAGAATTTTTTATTTTTTTGTTCTTTTGGTTTATATGTAGTTTGGAATTTATTTTCCGTTTATTTATCACATCTTTGAATAAATTGCAGCAATTGATCAATAACCTTCCTGGCTTCTTCTTCTATAGGAATGTTAAAATTACCTTGCCTCCATTTAGTTACTAACATCCTTATACTTCCCATAAAGAGTATAGCAAAAACGGATGGAGTAATATTTCTATGAAAAATATCTTCTTTCTGACCCTTTATAATGATGTTTTTAATAGTGTTTTCATTTCTTTCGCGATGCTCTTTGATATACTCTCTCAAGACCGGGTATTCTCTAAATATCTCTTCTTGAAACATAATCGTACTTAAGTAAGGCTCCTCTTTTAATATTTTTAATTGGTTTAACATAATTTTTGTCAATAGTTTTCTCGGATCTTCTTTTGATACATCCTCAAACCAATATTGATTTTTACTAAAAACCTTGCGGCACAATTCAGAAATAATCTCTTCTTTACTTTGAAAATGTCTATAGATTGCCGCTTCAGAGATAAAGATTCTTTTAGCAATATTCCTTATAGTAAGCTTGTAAAACCCCTGATTATGGATAATCTCAGCAGATATCCTGAGTATCTCTTCTTTTCTTTCAGAAGTCCTCTCTCTTTTACCCAATTAAAATACTCTCACTCTATCTTAAAATTATTTATGTTAATTAACGTTAACTTATTGAAGTAATAATAGCAATCTGCATTAATATTGTCAAGTGGTTTTAAAGGCAAGTTTTTAAAATTTATCTCCTAGAATATGTTTTTTGTTTATATATTTATATATCTTTATACTGAATTAAATTAGCAATAAATATCACTTATTATTTTAAAAATGTTAACAGCCTAGTGTAGCAATCATGACTGCCTTGATAGTATGTAATCGATTTTCTGCTTGATCAAATACTACGGAATGTTTACTACGAAATACCTCATCACTTACTTCCATTGATTTTAAGCCAAACTTTTCATATACTTCTTTACCTATCTTGGTATTTATGTCATGGTATGATGGTAGGCAATGCATAAATATCACTTCAGGGTTTTCAGTAGCCAGGACTAGTTCCATACTTACCTGATAGTCTTTTAATAATCCTACTTTCTCAGCAATCCTATCTTCTTCGCCCATAGATACCCAAACATCGGTGTAAATTACATCAGCACCCTTCACACCCTGTAAAAGGTTGTCAGTTATATGGATATTTGCACCTGATTTTTCTGATATTGTTTTTACATCTTTTAGCAGACTTTCTTTGGGAAATAGAGAGCCTGGAGTAATTATTTTCGCCTCTATACCCATAATAGCAGCAGCAATAAGTAGTGAATTGGCCATATTGTCTCTTCCATCCCCTATAAAGACTAAGGTTGTCTTCTCTAAAGGTTTTCTCACTTTTTCTTTAATAGTCATTAAGTCAGCAAGGGCTTGTGTAGGGTGGTAGAGATCAGTCAATCCATTCCAGACTACTACGCCTGAATGCTTTGCTAATATCTCAACTGATTCTTGTTTAAATCCACGGAACTCTATTCCATCATAGTAACGCCCAAGAACTTTTGCAGTATCTTCCATTGATTCTTTTATATCCATTTGAGAACCGGTTGGTCCAATATAAGTAACATTAGCTCCTTGATCAAAAGCTGCAACTTCAAAGGCGCATCTAGTTCTGGTTGAAGTTTTTTCGAAAATTAAAACAATATTTTTTCCTTTTAATCTTTGCTCTTCAACTCCATCATATTTTGCTTTTTTAAGCTCTGTGGCTAAATCGAGCAAAAAAACAATCTCATCCTTGTTAAAATCTTTCAGAGTTAATAGGTGACGGTTTTTTAAATTGACTGACATAAATTTTCCTTTTTACAATTCCATTGTTTTTAAAGTTTTATATTTTGTAATATTTAATTATTTTTAATATATATCATTTTTTAATGAAGTTTGCTATAAATTGAGAATAAATTTTAATAAATATTTTAAACAGTAAGTTAATTTATTATCCCTTAGTTAAAGAGGTGGACAAAGACACCACTCCTAACTTTCGGTTCAAACCAGGTTGATTTGGGTGGCATTACCTGCTCCATATCGGATATTTCTATAACTTCTTCCACTGAAGTAGGAAATAGTGTGAATACAATGTATGAACCTTGCTTAACTTTTTCTTCTATTTTCAATAAGGCGTTTTTATCTCCTCCTATAAATTCTATTCTGTCGTTTTTTTGAGGATTTTCAATTCCTAATAGTGGATGTAATATCAGATCTTGCAAAATGGACACATCGAGCAAGCTGGCAGCACCTTTTCTTTTTTCATTGAAATAGTCTCTTGTAAACAGCAGCTTATACCACTGACCCGAAATATTCATACCGAATTGATGCTTGTTGATCGGTAAAAAGGGTGTATTTCCATCAATTTTTTCTATTTGAAATAATTCGCTCACTTTTTGAACAAAATCAGCCTCAACAAATTCTGGAAATATTTTTACCGCTCTATGGTAAGCAGAAATATGTATTTGATCGTGTGGTATTAGCACAGCGGGAAAATACATGTATTCTTCAGTCTTCCTCAAAGCATTCTTTTTATCTTTGGAATCTTTTGATTTTATTAATCTTGCCACCTCAGCAGCAGCTGCGGCTCTGTGATGTCCATCAGCAATATAAAGACTTGTAACATGTTGGAAAGCTTCTTCTAATAGTAGAATATTCTTCTTTTCTTTGATTTGCCAGCAACGATTTTCCACCCCATCATCTGATTTAAAATTATATAAGGGTTCCTTATTGTTAACCTCTCCGTTTATTAATTCATCTATATAGCGATTACCTTTATATATAATTAGAATACATCCTGTATGGGCGTTTGTTGATTTAATATGATTAATTCTTCCCTGAAGAGGCTCTATATTTGTCTTTTCATGTTTCTTCACTATCCCTTTTAAATAATCTTCCACAGACAAACATGCCACCAGTCCCGTTCTCTGGTAAATGCCATTATCTTGATGGTACAGGTAAAAGCACTCCTGTTCTTCCTTCTGCATAACACCCTGCTTAATCAAAGATTGTAAATTTTTGGCTGCTATTTCAGAGAGCTGAAGACTGGAAAGACTTTGTTCACCTATCAAGTTCGCTTCTGGCTTAACAACTTTTAAAAATGAGTAAGGATTGTCTCTAACAATCAGACTGGCTTCTTCCTGGCTTACAATGTCATAAGGCGGAGAATTAACTTTAGATACCATTTCTACTTTTGGCCTTAATGCTTTAAATGGCTTAACAAATACCATATATATTCCTCCTCTTACTTCAGTATTTTCTTTTTCTGGTATTCTTCTATTAACCGTATAATTTCTTGTCCAATCTTAAATTGTGCCTCCCTCGTGGAAGCTCCAATATGGGGAGTAGCTGAAACACGTTCATGACATAGAAGTGTAATATTCTCACATGGCTCCTGACAATAAACATCGATACCAGCTCCAGCAATTATATTTTTATTTAATGCTTCTAATAGGGCATCCTCATTAACCAGCTTCCCTCTTGCTGTATTGATTAAAAAAGCACTTTTCTTCATCATTTTAAGTTGGGGTTCATCAATTAAATAACCATTATTTCCTTCAGACGATATATGTAATGAGATAAAATCAGCCTGACGCAACACTTCTGAGAAAGATAAGTATTGCCAGCTACTGTCTATTTCCTCAGGTGTTTCAATATCAAAATAGACAACCCTCATCCCCAGGGCATTTGCTCTCTGTGCTAGCACCTGGCCTATACGCCCCATTCCTAAAATACCCAGTGTTTTGCCGGATATTTCCATACCGAGACATCCGTTTTTATTCCATATTCCCTGCCGAATGGTAGAATTAGCCAATACTACTTTTCTAGCCAGTACAAATATATGGGTTAAGGCTAATTCTGCTACAGATAAACTGCTGGCTTCAGGGGTATTAAGAACTTTTATACCCTTATCTTGCGCATACTCCACATCAATATTGTCTATCCCTACACCTGCCCTGATAATCAGTTTTAGAAAACCTGTTTTAAGTGAAATATCTATCAATTCCCTGCTTACTGTAGTGGCAGAACGAATTATTAATATTTCATTCTCCTGTATTTCTTGAAAAATTGCCGATGGATCCTTTTGTCCTTCTTGAACTAAAAATCCTCTTCTTTTCAATTCATTAATTACTAATGGGTCTATGCTGTCTTTAACAAGTATTTTAATCATAGGCCTCTTCACCTCCGGAAAATAACAAATAGTCGATTGTAGATAGTAATTCCTCTATTTCTATTAAAGTTAAATCACCCATATGGGCAATTCGAAAGGTTTCATCTTTTAATTTTCCATATCCATTAGATATTTCAAAACCGGCTTCACCAAGTTTGTTATTCAAATCAACAATATTCACTTTGCGGATATTTTTAATACAGGTAACAGTGGGAGAAGCATATTGTCCTGCAGGGAATAATGCAAATTTTTCTTTTGCCCAGCATTGAACTCTCTCTGCCATTAATTTATGCCTTTTAAAACGATTTTCCAAACCCTCTTTCATAATAGATTCTAATTGCCTATCTAAAGCAAACATATGGGAAATTGAGGGAGTAAAGGGGTATTGAAAATCCTTTTTTATTCTATATTCATATAATCTCAATAAATCAAAATAAACTCCCCTATATTTGACATTTTTAGCAGCTTTAACTGCTTTTTGAGAAAAAGAACAAAAAGAAAAACCCGGGGGCAAACCAATACATTTCTGACTGGAAGCTATGCAAATATCGATACCTAACTTATCAACATCGATTTTTACACCACCTAAAGAACTAACTGTATCCACACAAAAAATTATCTCTGGATATTCCCTGATGGTATCAGCAATTTCCTGCAAAGGGTTCATTACTCCGGTAGAAGTTTCATTATGAGTAATTGTAACTAAGTCATATTTGCCAGTATCTAATATTTTTTTAACTAATTCACCCCTTATGGCATTACCATATTCTACTGCAAAGAGATCTGCCTTAACACTATTTGCTAATGCCATTTCATACCATCTTTCTCCAAATGCTCCACAAGAAAATATTGCCGCACGTTTATTAGTACAAGAACGTACCGCACCTTCCATTAAACCGCTGCCAGATGAAGTAGA
>CAZLMD010000071.1:1656-5238 GCA_964560535.1 uncultured Atribacterota bacterium | reverse complement strand
GGGGGCACTTCCTCCTGCATAATCGATTGTCCCATCACTGTAAACTGAAAGTAAGTTACTAAATATAGTTTGGTCTAATTTGTCCTGTAATGGAGATATTTTTTTATTAACCATCCTTCCATTCAAACCTGAAATGAGAGGAAGTATCAGTACTAATAAAGCCTTCGGGGTAAAAATAACAGGCATATAGCCATTTTCTACCTCTACGATCTTTTTGCCCCATTTTATTTTATTTTCTACCTCTTCCCATAATAAATCTAGAGAAAGATTATCCTGACCCCATTGCACTGATTCCATCAGCATCATCATATCATTTTCCTGAGTATCCTGAACCATAATAGAATTCGCAAAAATACTTTTTTGGTAGGAAAAGGATGCCCCATAGGTATTACAATATTCTACTACTGCCTCTTGTTTAGCAATCCCTACATCACAGCGTAAATTTGAATTCAAAGATTGCACTCTATCAACAATATTGTTTCCAATCTCTATCATTTCAGGAATACTTTTTTCTGATACCGAACTATCATAAAGTTTGAGTTTATCTTGGCTCAAGGTATTAATCTGTTTGGGGAAATCGAAGAGGGCAGTCTGTCCGAACTGAGCTACTTCTATTGATTTATCTACCATATTCTCAAATTGACTTTCAGAAGTAGAGGAGGAAAATCCTACTTTGCCATCACGAATAGTCCTTAAAGCCCATCCTTCTGCTTCTTCTGCATTTACTGATTTTAATTGATTCATTTCAAAATCGACAGGTACTGTTTTATAATTTACTTTATAGAGCTCACCTGAATTGACTCTCTTACTTAATTTTTTTATTATCTCTTGCATATTATTATCTTCCTCCTACCACCACATTTTTGATTCTAATATGAGGACTACCAAAGGTAACCGGCAAAGGTTGCTGACCACCTTTGCCACAGCCTCCTCCTGATTCGATAATTCTAAGGTCATCTCCGATACCTTCAATATTATGTAATGTTTCAAATAGATTACCTGATAAGGTGATGTCCCTGATTGGCTCGGTTACTCTTCCGTTTTCAATTAAGTAGCCCTCACCGGCACTGAAGGTAAACATTTCGAAGGTGGTATTCCCTCCATAAAACTGTCGGGCATAAATACCTTTTTCAATACCATCAAATAATTCTTTGTAATGTAATTTACCTTTTTCAATATAAGTATTGGTCATTCTAACTATAGGTTTAAAATGGTAGTTTAAAGCTCTGGCATTTCCAGTAACAGGTTCCCCCATTTTAGCGGCAGTCTCCCGGGAGTGAAGTCTTCCAGTTAAAATTCCCTTTTTTATGAGATAATTCTTTCTTGTGGGAACCCCTTCATCATCATATTTGGATGAACCCAGTAACCCTGGCAGAGACCCATCATCTACAACATTTAACTCTTCAAAGCCAACCTTTTCACCCAATGTCATTAATTTCTGCATCCTTGGGTCTTCATAAAGAAAATCTGCCTCACTCAAATGCCCAAATGCTTCATGAATGAAGACTCCTGCCAGAACCGGGTCAAGAATGACAGTATACTCACCACCAGGAACAGGTTTTGCCTGTAATAGATTAACAGCCCGTTGTGCTGCTCTCTGTGCTAAAGAAGAAACTTGTTCAGCTGGCTGATATCCTTTACTGCTTCCAATACTTTCACTAGCCATCTGGACATCATCACCATCACGAGCAATAGCAGTTAAGTGAACACTGAGATAGGGATGTTCATGCCTTATATAAGTACCCTCAGAATTTGCATAATATACCCTGGTATAGTGATCAGAGTAATTAGCAATTGATGATTGTATCTTAGGACTAAAATTAATTATAATATTATTATAATTTTTTATTAAAGCAGCCTTTTCTTTTAAACTAACTTCTCTAAAATCTTTTGTCACTTCAGCTGCGATATCTTCTACTACCGGTTCTACTGGAGATAAATAACTTTGCTTATCACCAATAAGCGTAGCAATCTCAACTGCCTGCTTTGCCTTATCTTTTAAGTCTTCCCAGCGATTAAAGGTAACAAAACCCCACGCTCCTTTCACTAAAGCTCTAACATTGCCCCCTTTTTCCTGGGCACTGCTAATCTTATCTATATTCTCCCCTTGAAAACGAATATTGGTTGATTCATGTTCTTCCATTCTCACTTCAATATAATCTGCTTTTTGTTCGGAAAGAATATCTGTTAGCATATTATGCATAATCTTCCTCCTGCTGAAATTTTGTTTGTTTAAATCTTATATATTTTAAATATACTCTATTCTATTTTTAATTATTTTTTTTTAGTATTAAAACTCTAAACTATCTTTTTTATTGTCTGTATTTTCTTCAATGATCTCATCTTCTGCTAGAAAAATTTGACGTTCCAGCCACCAGACCCATTCGCTCCATTTTTTATTTATATTCTTATTCTCTTCCTTCAAACCAATCAACCCATTTATTTTGGCATCAGCATCATCAGCGTAATAAAGGGCAACAGCCGGAAGAATACTGGGAAGCTTGGGTGATCCATATTCTAATTTACCATGGTGGCTTAACATGGTGTGTTTAAACATAATCGCCAGGTCTTCTGGAAAACCTTCTATTTGTTTAATTCTTTTCTCTACCATCTCTGTTCCAATAATGATATGTCCTATCAGCCTTCCCTCATCAGTATGTTCTATCACACCTGAAAGTTGATATTCATCAAGCTTTCCAATATCATGGAGAAGTGCTGCACTTATTAGAAAATCCCTATTAATACGAGGATGTATTTGACATAGTGTTTCACATATCCGGGAAACATTTAGGGTGTGTTCAGCCAGACCTCCCCTGTAAGCATGGTGCAGCTTTTTAGCTGCTGGTGCCATCTTGAATTTTTCCCGTAAATTTGCATCCTTAAAAAAGGAGTCAAGGAGGGATTTTAAATAAGGATTTTTTATGGTAGAAATCTTTTCATCAATGTCCAGCATTATTTTTTCAATATCCAGTGGTGTAGAAGGGATTAAATCATCAAAAGATACCCCCTCCGGGACATATCCAATAGATGTTATAGTCATTTGCATCTGTCCATTACTCTTTTTTTTGCTTACCTGGCCTTCAATCATAGCAAATTGCATTTTTTCAATCTGTGCCAGCTTTTGAGAAGACAATCCCCAATAAACAGCATCCAAATCTCCACTACTGTCAGATATTTTCAAAAAACCATCTATAGTCCTGCCATCTCTACGTAAACGAAATTCGGCTTCTTTTATATAGAAAACCCGATTAACCCTATCACCCAGGCTCAATTCGATAATCTTTTTTTGATTATTCAAAACATTTACTCCTTTCTATTAAAGCAACCTGAACAAGTACATCTCAATTTTATAATATGTTTACCATTATAGGTATTGTATTAAAAATCAGTATGTTGCCAGACAGTCATCAGTCGTTAATGTTTAATTGTTATTTTTAAAAATTAAAAGTTCTTTTTTGTTTTTATACAAAATTTATAAAAATTTACAAAAAATAAAATAATCTACAATACTACTGTAAACTATCCATCATCAGTAATTGGTTATGAATATAAGATAATTTTCTTGACAAGCAATTCAAATTT
>CAZLMD010000071.1:0-1556 GCA_964560535.1 uncultured Atribacterota bacterium | reverse complement strand
CATCAGTAATTGGTTATGAATATAAGATAATTTTCTTGACAAGCAATTCAAATTTATCTATGCTAATATGTGTTAGAAAAATACTTATTTAATTAAGTTTTATTCTATTGAATTGTGTATTGTCAAAAATTATTTAGCCGAAGTGGCGGAATCGGCAGACGCGCTACGTTCAGGGCGTAGTAGGTTCACACCTGTGGGGGTTCAAATCCCCCCTTCGGCACCAATTTAAAATATAATTATAAGCCTCTATCAATCTTTGTCCAATCTGCATCTTCACTTGAAAAATCTTCTCTTTCCTGCTCTGTAGTTGGAAGCATATCAAATTCGCATTCCTCATCTTTCCGTTCAGGCATACACTTTGTATGGACTAATTTGTAATTGGGATTATAGTACATAGATTTAGCCAGATCAACATAGCAATACAATCTACCCAATTCCTCTTCATCATATTCTCGCCAAACCCTGGCAAGGACACAGCCAAAACTTCTCCTTCTTTTTCTTCCCTCTGTCTCAAAGCTCTCTTTTCGACTATGCATGCCATATTTGGGAAGGTCCCTGGTCTCACCTATGCCATAATTTTCCGGGCTGGTCTCTAAGCCCAGATCAAGGATTTTTTTCTGCATTCCTTCCCCTACCAATTTACCATAGTATTTGATAGCTTTTAATGTGAGTTTTTTCCCTTCTTCTTCACCCAGTTCGTTAACCAATGTTTTAGCAAAAGCCAGATGTAGTAATGCTATTCTTTTTGCAGTAAGCTCTACTTCTCTTGCCGCTTCTTGCTCTGTAATATTTTGTTTTTCATCAATATCTTTCAATTTTTATCTTCCCCTTTAATTAAAATGATTAAAAGTCCACCGTGGGCTGAGCAGATGTTGTTCTAATCTAATCCTTAAGTCCCATTCTATTTTTAATTAATTTTTAAATCAGAATAGCCAGGAATAATATATGAAAACAAGATCGGTATAAAAGGTATAGAAAAAGGGGGCTGGAGCAGTTTATTATTGTCTCTGACCATCTCATAAATACTACTTTTTACTTTAAACATCATAACTAAAGTAAATAGGAACCCTTTTAAAAATAAAACCTGGTATAGGAAATCTAATGTCATTAAATTATTTTACACAGATAACAGAAGTCTCTTTTCAAAATTCTGATATAAAAAATAAATAAACTAAGAAACTATTATAACAAAATTAGCCCAAAAAGTGAAATGTTGTTTCCTTATCTATCCTCTCAACCCTCTAACTATACTGATATTTCTCAAATCGTCATCATCATTCTTTTTTGGAGTTTCCAGGATATAAGGTAAATCTTTTAAAAATTTATGATTTACCAGTCGTTCAAATCCTTTTAAGCCAATAAATCCTTCACCAATATGTGCATGTCTGTCTTTACGGGAGTTTAAGTCATTTTTTGAATCATTGATATGTATTACCTTCAACCTCTCCAATCCTACTTCCCTATCCAATTCAACAATTGTTTCTTCTAAACCTCTTTCATCAGCCAGATTATATCCAGCGGCAAACCCATGACATGTGTCAAAACAGACTCCTATC
>CAZLMD010000070.1:0-5388 GCA_964560535.1 uncultured Atribacterota bacterium | reverse complement strand
AAAACAATATCATTTGCTGTCATCTTATGCTGTATACAGGCACTAATTACGTTGAGCATTTCACCTGTCGATTTACCGCCAGATGCTGCTCCTCCGAGAAGAACTCCTGTATTTTTGGCAAACATCAATTTTACATACAGCATAGTGGAATTTGGCATTCCCCCAGGGTGTGTATCAGGTGCAGAGGCTTCACCTATTACAACTTGCATCCCATTCTCCCTTGCTGTTCTCTCGGTTAACCCTGCCACACCATAAGCCCTGTCGTTGATAATTGTAGCAAAGACGCTAATAACACCATTATTATGGTGAACAGGAGAGAATAAATTTGCTCCAGCAATACGTGCTTCAGCAGTCGCCACAGAAGCAAGCATAACTCCTGAAGGCTTCCCATCAAAGAAAGATTCTCTGGTACAACAGTCACCACAGGCAAAAATATTTTTATCTGTAAATGTTCTCATATAACGATCTACCTTGATACCTTTTCTATATCCTAATTCTATTCCTGATCTCTCAGCCAATTCACTGTTAGGGGCACTGCCAATTCCCAGTATAACAACATCTGCTTTTAGCTTTTCTCCATTGGATAATTCAACATATTCTACATTACCATTTCCATGAATTGAAACAACCTGCTCATTCTTTTTTATTTTCACTCCAGTTTCACTCAATTTTTTCTCAGCATCATCACAGAATTCATCATCCATAGCTACTTTCAAACAAAATTCTTGCATTTCAACAACTGTAACATTTACACCAGGATTTTTTCTACATTCGTCAGCAAATTCAACACCGATAAATCCACCGCCAATAATTACAATTTCTTTTGCCTGGCGAACTTTATCAAGAACATTTCTAAGATAATCAAATTCCTTTATTACTGGAAAAACATTTCCTTTATTTATTCCTGGTATATTGGGAACAATAGGAAGCGAACCTGTGGCAAAGACCAGTTTATCGTATTGTAGTTGTTCTTGATTTTTTAAAGTAACTACTTTACTCTCTCTGTCAACAGAAATAGCCTCATCTTTTATCAGCTCAATGCCGTTGCTCTCTAAAAGCCCATCTGGAACAACATTATTTTCTGGACCCCCAACGGTTCCAAAAATATATGGAATACCACATGGTATTAGAATGGTACCCTCTCTTCTTACTAAAACGATCTTTTTATCAGGATAATGGCGACGACAGCTTATCCCTGCAGTAATACCTGATAAGCCACCCAATATTACTACATCTGCCTTTTTCATTATAATTTTCCTCCAAATTTTTATATTTAAATCAGTATTTATGTTCTATTAACATGGCCAGTTGAATTTACTATTTTATTTATGAACTAACTTCTAAAAATGATATTTTCTTTATTAAATAATTTAGCTGCTGTAAAAAGTGATAGTAAGGCAATGCTGATATTGCTCAATAGGGTAGCTGAAATATGAGACCAATTAACTGTTCCCATTAATAACTCCTTAAAGACAAAACTATTATTAAGGATTGGCACTAAAAATAATGGCTTAGCCAACCCTATATCCTGGCTTAGTGAAACCATACCCAAGAAAATTGCTACCATATAGATAGGTGTAACATAGGTAGATGCTTCTCTATTATTACGGGCAAATATACCGATCATGATAAGTATGGCACTGGCTAATCCTACCAGGGGTATCAGTATAAGCAAAAATAATAAGAATAAAGAAAGGGAAAAATGTACACTTATTATTGATACTTCTCCTAATATATAAGCAGGGACAAGAAAAGCAATGCTTAGCCCCACCAATCCTAAAAACATACTTATTGCAGAGATTGTCATAACAGTAAAGTATTTCCCCAGCACAATTTCCATCCTGTTTAACTGACTAACAAGCAAAGTAGCTAATGTTCCTCTTTCTTTTTCCCCGGCAGTTATATCTACAGCAGAATGCATTGCACCAATAAATATAAGGATAATTACAAGATAAGGCAGGATTGAACCTAATAAAAATCCAGCTTTTTTTTCTTCTGGTGCTAAATCCAACCAGTTTTCCTTAAATGGTTCTAAAAAATTGTTATTTAAACCAATTTTATTTAGCCTTGATTCTATGATATTCTTGCGGTAAGTTTCTATCAGTTCAGTTACTCTTTTTTTGGCTATTAAAGAACTTTGTGAAGTAGAATCAAAATGTATGATAATAGACGATGAAAGTGACTTGTTGTTTCCCTTATAATCCATCTCTATAGCTTCAGGAATATCTATGGTTAAATGGATATCATCCTCTATCAAGTTGTCATCGAGATTACCCCCGGATTGAATTATGGTTATATTTTTTTCTTTTCTAAATATATCAACAAGTTCCGGAGAATTCTCTATTCCTATTATGCTAATGGTAGAAGGAAGCGTTTCAATATTTTTCTGCCCGATGACAGAGAAATAACCGATACCTAAAAAGAGAAGAGGATAGAATATTAATGGGATAACTATCATGCTAATCAGAGTTCTTCTGTCTCGAATAGCTCCCTGAATTTCTTTTTTATAAATCAGGCTTATACTCTTCCAACTCATACCGTTTCCCCTACTCCCGCTCCCACCAGCTTAAAAAATATCTCTTCCAGGTCCTGTTCCTGATACCTTTGCTGCAGGTTTAACAAAGATCCTGAAGAAAGTATCCTCCCTTTATGTATAATAGCAATCTCGTCACATAATTTTTCTGCTTCTTGCATCTGATGAGTAGAGAAAATAATACATTTGCCCTTCTCTTTGAATTCTTTAATATAATTGACCACTACTCTGGCAGTAATCACATCCAGACCTACTGTAGGTTCATCAAAAATTAAAACCGGGGGATCATGAATTATGGCACGGGCAATTGATAACTTCTGCTTAGTACCGGTAGAGAGTTTGTCAACCCTGACATCTTTAAAACTGTCCATATCCAGAATTTGAAATATCTCATTCATTCGGGTACTGATCAGTTTTTCTGATAAGCCATTAATCCTGCCAAAAAATAGTATAGTCTCTCTTGGTGTGAAACGGTCATATAACCCGGTCTCCCCGGACAAAAAGCCGATACTCTTCCTTACTTTATGAGCATCCTTAATTGCGTGGTAACCATTTACCGTAATACATCCATCAGTCGGTTTCATCATGGTTGCCAGAATGCGTAAAGTGGTGGTTTTCCCTGCCCCATTCGGTCCTAATAATCCGTATACCTGACCACTTTTGCAATTAAAACTAATATCATTTACTGCTATTATTTTTCCTCTTTTTTTATCGAAAAATATTTTCTTTAAATGGTCTACCTTAATCAATAAAAGGCCTCTTCTTAGTTTTGTGATTGGTTATGTAAATTATCTAAAATGGGTATACAGTATAAATTTTTTCGTATTACAGCGTTTATATTAATTTAAAGTAATTGTTAATAATTATTAAATTTAAGATTTTTTAGTTTTGGAAAAAAATTTAAAAATATACCGTACAAACCTCTATATTTTTTACAATTTGTAATTGATAGTCCTTAAAAATTTCTTCCTCTTCTCCACATCCTCATCCCCTTCAACTCCCTTTGGGGGAAACCCATCAATTACTCCCAGTATACCACGCCCCTGTGCTGTTTCAGCTATAACAACCTCCACAGGATTAGCTGTAGCACAGAATATACGGCAAACTTCCGGACACTGCTTGACAGCATTCAACACATTGATAGGAAATGCATTTTCCATGATAATAATAAAAGCATGTCCTGCCCCTATTTCCTTGATATTGGAAATAGCAAGTGATTTTAGTTTGTGGTCATTTCCCTCTGCTCTTATCAGACAAACACCTGATGCTTCATTGAAAGCTAATCCAAATTTAATTCCTGGAACTGAAGAAACCATTATTTCATAAAGGTCTTCTGCTGTTTTAATGAAATGTGATTGTCCTAATATGATATTTACTTCTTCAGGATATTCCAATTTTATTGTTTTAATTTCCATTTTTGTTCTCCCCTTCTTATTTTCCACTATTTTATTATCTTTTGTTTGTGTCTATGGTAAGTATATAATACATTTTACACAGAAATAAAAGCAAGTGCCACTTTTATTGAAACATATTCATATTCTATTTTATTTTTTACAGTCTTGCTTACCCTCTCTTTTATCATTCTAATTCTGCCATGCTGGTAATTTATGACATTACATATTGTTCGAACTCCTATTAATCAAACCAACACCCCTGAGTTTTAAATAATCCGGGTAAATCTAAATAGTATTAATTGTTTTAATAAAAATTATTTTTTTAAAACAGGGTTATAAAACAAAGTAATATCTGTTATAATTTTCTATTAGATAGGCTACTTTATTTAAGTTATTTCTAATTATCATATACAAAATATTTTCCTACATATAATGTATATTTAATTCTTTATTTTTTATTCACAAAATTTTTACTCACAAAAGGAGTCAAAGCTTTCTTATGCTCAATAATATTAATAAAAAAGAAAATACCTATAAAGCCGTATTTTTCGATTTTGGTGGAACCCTTATGGATGCCGAGAGTGATAGAGAAGCACATTACCATATGATGGAAGAAATAAGAGAAAGTTATGAATTACCTTCATCAATTGATGAACTCGTTGTTCTATTTGAAAAACAACTATTCAATAAGGATATGACTTTGAAAATTTCTACTGCCCATATTGAAAATATTAATAATATTTTTCGAAAACTATATTCCTATTACGAAACATCTTTTCAGTCACTTTTAAAGCTTTTCAATTTAGAAGCAAGCTCCGCTGATTTCAATATATTTAGAAACATTTATTTTAAAAATCATTTAAAATATATCTCTTTATCTGAAGGAGCTCTGGAATCTATTTTGCTGGTCAAGGAAAAAGGCTGTCATTGTGGAATAATTAGCGATATTGATATTGACTACCAGGAACAACAATTTAAAGCCCTTAATATTGACCGGGCATTCCACTCTATAACAACCTCAGAGGGAGTAGGAATTTACAAACCGGCTGCTCCAATTTTTGAAGCTGCCCTGGAAAAAGCAGATTGCCAGGGTAATGAGGCGTTAATGGTTGGGGATTCTTATGAAAAAGATATTGTCGGTGGAAAAAATATGGGGATGACCACTATCTGGATTAATCGTTATCAGAAATCGATAGACCTCAAAAATAATATGGCTGATTATATCGTTAATGAACTGAAAGATATTCTTCCAATTTTAGAAAATATATTGTAAATATTAAAATAATAATAATAGTTTTATATATATTTATTAAAAATTTAAAAACAATAACAATAGATGAAAATAAGAAAATACAAAACAGCAATAATAAAGACAAAGTATCTATATAATATATCACTGGTATTTCTGGTTTTATTTACTTTTTTTATAAATAGTTTCAAATCCGCTTCGTTTCAGTTTAC
>CAZLMD010000069.1:2487-5392 GCA_964560535.1 uncultured Atribacterota bacterium | reverse complement strand
GGAGAGTAGGACACTGCCGGGAATTTTTTATTGGAGGGAAGATGGGAGAGAGAGTAGCAGCAAATAATGATTATTTGCAAGAGAAAATTGAAAAGATAATTTATTGGATTAGGGAAAAGGTTAAATCTGCTAAAAAGAATGGTGTTATATACGGATTGAGTGGTGGTATAGACTCAGCAGTTGCTGCTGTTTTATGCCAGAGAGCTTTTCCGAACAATACTCTCGCTATGATATTGCCATGCGAAAGTATTGAAAGTGATATTCTTGATGCAATGAAGATTATTGAAAAATATAAGATTGATTATAAACATATCGATCTTACCCCGCTTTATCATCAAACATTAGCCATCACAAATACATGTCAAAACAATAAAGTGGCAAAAGCCAACATAAAACCTCGATTAAGAATGATTATTCTCTATTATTTTGCCAGCATACTCGATTATTTAGTTGTAGGGACAGGAAATAAAAGCGAAATATCTATCGGCTACTTTACCAAATATGGTGATGGTGGAGTAGATATTTTACCATTAGGAAATCTATTAAAACATGAAATATTTGAAATTGCTAAATTATTAGAGATACCGGAGAATATTATTGTGAAACCGCCAACAGCAGGTTTGTGGGAAAACCAGACTGATGAGCAAGAAATGGGTTTCAGCTATAAAGAGTTAGATAGTTTTCTCGAATTCGGTCAAATAAAGAATAAAGAAATAGAAAAAATAATATCTAAAATGAATCAAGCTAGTGAACATAAACGAAATAGGCCTCCTATCCCAGAAATATAGTATTCTCTTCAAACTTCAACTATACAGCTTAGTTTGCAGATACAAAGTATTAAAATAGGTTATAAGAGTTAACAAATTAAATCTTCAATATTCTCATTAATTGAAACGGTTTTTTGTATATGCTAAAATGAAAAAAAGACTAAAGGGGTAAATCTTATGGCAGGACATTCAAAATGGAGTAATATTAAAAGAAAAAAAGGTAAGGCTGATGCTGAGAGAGGAAAATTGTTTGGTAAAATTATTAGATCTATTTCAGTTGCTGCACGTAACGGTTCAGACCCTGAAACAAATGCAGACTTGCGTAATGCCATACAATTAGCCAGAGAAAATAATATGCCCAATGAAAATATTGAACGAGCAATTAAAAAAGGAACAGGTGAACTGGAAGGGGTAACATATGAGGAGGTTGTGTATGAAGGATATGGACCGGGCGGTGTGGCGGTTTTAGTAGATGCCTTAACTGATAACCGCAACAGGACAGTTCCCGAAATAAGGAGAATATTTTCAAAAAATGGTGGAAACCTGGGTTCAACCGGTTGTGTAGCCTGGATATTTTCTAAAATGGCTTTCTTTTCCTTTGATAGAGATAAAATTGATCAGGACAAAATATTAGAACTAGCTTTAGAATTAGATATAGAAGTAGATGATATAGAAATAGATGAAAAAAATATTGAAGTGACATTACCCACAACAGAATATGATAAGTTTAAAAAAGTATTAGAAGATAATCAATTAGAACCCGCTTTGGCTGAAATAACTATGATCCCTCAATCGACTGTTGAACTGGATAGGGAAAAAGCTGAACAGATGTTAAAAATGATGGAACAATTAGAAGATCATGATGATGTACAAAATGTTTATGCCAATTTTAATATTGATGATAAAATAATAGAAGAATTAACAGCTGAATAGGGGAATAATTTTGATTATTTTAGGAATAGATCCAGGCCTTAATCATACGGGTTATGGCTTGGTGGAGATAGAAAAGGACAGAATAAAAGCTATTGATTATGGCTGTATAGTAAACAATGCAAGTGAAGATTTAACTGAAAAGATTAGAAAAATACATTTAAATATAGAAAAACTTATTAAACATTATTCTCCTCATGAAATAGTTCTTGAGGAGATATTTTTTAGTAAGAATACTAGAAGTGCGATAAACATTGGCAAGGTTGTTGGGGCAGTTGCATTGACATCTACATTGCTGGGAATAGAGTTCTTTGTCTACACTCCTTTGCAAATTAAATTGTCAGTAGTTGGTTATGGCAGGGCTACTAAAGATCAGGTGCAGGAAATGGTTAAGATATTACTTAACTTATCAAAAAAGCCTGATCCAGACCATGCCGCAGATGCTTTAGCGGTAGCGATTTGCCATATCCATAGCAAGCATCCATATTAAAAGCAAAAAAATCAATATGATAAAATTGTTATAATATAACAGCAAGAAGTGAAACAAAAAAATAACTAATATTGTCTGTTTATTCTATCTGGAAGGATAAAAACAATGATCTCTTTTTTAACGGGAAATCTGGAATCTATAGAGGCTGACTCAATAGTCATCAATGTAAATGGGGTAGGTTATCTGGTTCAAGTTCCTTCAGTCGATAAATTTAATATGAATAATTCCACGCAGACTATCTATACATATCTCTTTGTAAGAGAAGATCGTATGATTTTGTATGGCTTTCCAAATATTAATGAGCGTGATTTTTTTAAAATATTGATTGATACGCCTGGTATTGGACCAAAAATAGCCTTAAGAATTCTATCAGATTTGAACCCTGAAAGTTTTCAAACTGCTATTCTTTCGGAAAACCTGGAAGTTCTTAGTAGTATATCGGGTATCGGAATTAAACTGGCAAAAAAAATAATTTTAGAACTAAAAGAAAAGTTTAAAAAATTGAAGAATGATCAAGAGATAATTGTGCAGGAAGTTAAAAAAGATTTTATTTTTGAAGGTATCGAGGCCTTAAAGTGCTTGGGTTATCCTGAAAAAGAAGCCAGGGAAAAAATACTAGAAACAATAAAAAATATTTCAAATCAGGGTTCGGTTAAAATAGAAGAAATAATAAAAGAAGCTTTAAAAAAGTAAATCTGATAGCCTGATATCTGATAGA
>CAZLMD010000069.1:0-2387 GCA_964560535.1 uncultured Atribacterota bacterium | reverse complement strand
ATATGAACAAAAAAGAAGATCTGATCGAAAAAGATTTAAAAAAAGAAAGTTTAGATTCTGAAACAGATTTAAGACCTCAAAAATTGCAGTATTTTATTGGACAGAAGAATGTAAAAAACAATTTATCTGTCTATATAAAAGCTGCGCTTAAAAGGAATGAACCAATCGATCATATTTTATTATATGGTCCGCCAGGACTGGGTAAGACTACTTTGGCAAATATAATTGCTAGAGAGATGGGTGTAAACATTAAAATGACTTCTGGCCCAGTTATTGAAAGAGCGGGAGATCTTGCAGCTATATTGACAAATCTTAAAGAAAAAGATGTTTTATTTATTGATGAAATACATCGCCTTAATCGATCTGTTGAAGAAATATTATACCCTGCATTAGAGGATTTTGCTTTAGATATCCTTATTGGGAAAGGACCTAGTGCCAGATCAATACGTATTAGCTTATCGGCATTCACCCTGATAGGTGCTACTACCAGAACTGGCTTGATAACTTCACCATTAAGAAGTCGTTTTGGGGTTATTTCACGAATTGGATACTATAATGAAGGAGATCTCCACCAGATTATTTCTCGTTCTGCTTCCATTTTAAATATTAAGATTGAAGAAGCTGCTTCTATGGAGATTGCTAGACGTTCCAGGGGAACTCCCAGGATTGCCAACAGATTATTAAAGAGAGTCAGGGATTACGCACAAATAGAAGGAAAAGGGGCTATCACCAATGAAATAGCTCTTTTTGCTATGAAAAAAATGGGAATTGATGAGCAGGGGTTAAGCGAGATTGACAAACGCCTATTGTTAACTATTATGGATAAGTTTAAGGGCGGCCCGGTTGGACTGGGAACTCTGGCAGCTTCTTTAGATGAAGACAAAGAAACTATAAGTGATGTACATGAACCATATCTTTTACAAAAAGGATTTCTAACCAGAACTCCTCAAGGCAGAAAAACAACCGAAATTGCCAATCGTTATTTTTGTGAGAATAAATTAAACATTAGTGAAGACGGTAGTTCAGCCCTGTTTTAATGGGTTTAAATTCAAAGGAGATCTTTAAGAAATGAATAGCCATAGCAGTCCTGGTAAGTTTCTAATAATAGCAGGATTAGTGATATTATTCATTGGCTTAATTTTTTTATTTTTAGAAAGACTGCCATCATTTTCTTTTAGATTACCAGGTGATATTTTGATTAGAAGAAAAAATTTTGTATTTTATTTTCCGCTGGGATTATCAATTCTGTTAAGCCTGTTATTAACACTGTTTTTAAGGATTTTTAATAGATAGATATTTTTAGCAATAGTCCTGGGTAAAATAAAGGGAGTGATTTGAATGAAAAGATTGTTAAGTTATATTAAGAAGAATAAAATGTCCCAATTTTACAAATCATTGAAAAATATTTCTCTTATGCTGATTATTTTTATGATGATTAGCCTTGAAGCAATGTCAGCGATACCGATTTTAAGGATTGGTATCTTTATTAATTATAAGGAGATTTCTTTAAAAGGCGATAAAGGTTTGAAGGTTTTTGAGTTATCTACAGGCGATAATTTGCTGATTCAGAGAGATAGCAAAACATTAAAAATAGTCGCAGAATCACAAGGGTTAAGAATTAATGACCAGTCTTTTAAAACTAAAAGGGGCATTAAGGTTATTCCCATTGGTGATGGATTTTTACAGGTTGGAGACACTAAATATAGGGGTGATATTGAAATAAATGTGGATAAATCACTTTTAAAGGTTATTAATATAATAGAATTAGAAAAATATCTCTACGGAGTTTTAAAAAAAGAGATATCACCAGAATGGCCAGCCGAAGTTTTAAAAGCACAGGCAATTGCTGCAAGAACTTTTGCTATTTCTAATATGAATAAATATATAAGTGAAGGATATAATCTCTGTGCTACATCTAATAGTCAGGAGTATGGCGGTGCGTCCTGTGAGCACCCTGCTACTAATAAAGCCGTTAATGATACTAGTGGTATAGTAGCAGTTTATGATGGGCAACCTATTAATGCTGTCTACCATTCGGATAGTGGCGGATATACAGAAAATTGTGAAGATGTATGGGGAGGTTATATCCCCTATTTGAGGAGTGTTCCTTCGGAATATGAAGAAATTGTATCACCTCCCAATCATCAATGGAGTTATTCTTTAACAAAAGATGAATTTTTGTCAAAATTATCACAAAATGGTTGGAAATTAAAATATATTGAAGAAATTACTATTGGAGAAAAAACAGAAGCAGGTAGAATAAAATCAATTGATATTTTTGGAGATAATGGAAATAAGATTACTTTAAAAACTAATGATTTGAGATTATTAGTAGGGCCAAATTTAATCAGAAGTTCATTGTTTACATTGGAAAACAATAAGGAAAA
>CAZLMD010000068.1:0-5501 GCA_964560535.1 uncultured Atribacterota bacterium | reverse complement strand
CATGTTTCAATAGTCAGCAATAGTTCTTCGAATATCTTATTAAAAAGGAGTGTTTTTTTCAGAATTATTTTTCATTTCTATTTCTCGTTATACACTTGTTGAAAAATCCTTGATAACCTGTTAACACTATCTCAATTGAAAATATTTTCTATCCAGAAATGGTGCTGGTTGCGCAGCCCTTGTTAATGTCCTATAATATATTCATGAATAAAATCATTAAAAATAATTTAATTTTCCCCTTTTTAATAATTGTTTTATGTGCAAATTCTATTATTTTCTCCTTTGCCAGCAGTAAACCAAGTATCGGACTTGCCCTGGGCGGGGGTGCGGCACGAGGCTTTGCTCATATTGGCGTATTAAAAGTTTTAGAGAGAGAAGGAATCAAGATAGATTATATGGCTGGTACCAGTATAGGTAGCCTGGTAGGGGCTTTTTATGCTCTGGGATTTGAAGTAAAAGAAATAGAGAAATACCTTGTCGAAGAAAATTTTTCTAAATATATCTCTTTTAAAAATATTACTTTTGAATTAGAAGAATATCGAAACAAAAAGGTACTGGGGATTTCAATAAACCTTCCAAAAATAATTACCAATCCGGGTTGGCCCAGGGGTTTAATCTCTACTGTTGCCATAAGAGATAAATTTGACCAAATTTCCGATTGGGCACATTTTGAATATGGTCTAAAAATTCCCTTTAAGACAGTAGCTACAGATTTGATAACAGGAGAGAAGATCATAATGGATACCGGGAAGGTTTCCAATGCTGTGGCTGCATCTATTTCTATTCCAGGCATATTTTTTCCATTTGAATATGAGGATATGATTCTGGTTGATGGAGGTCTGAAAGATCCTGTCCCGGTAGATGTAGTAAAACAGATGGGTGCAGACATCATAATAGCAGTTAGTTTACAGGATATAGCAGAAGAGAAAAAGAGTCCTGACAATATTGTCTCTATTGCTGAAAGAAGTATTGATATCATGATAAATGATTTGACCGATATATCTTTAGTTGGGGCTGATCTAATTATCAAGCCAGAATACCAAGGAGAAGTATCTTTCTTAATGGGAAAGAAAGAACGAATAGCCATTATTAGACAGGGGGAACTCGAAGCAGAAAAATATATAGATATATTGAAAGATATTATCAAAAATTATAATTAAAAATTTTTTATTTTTTTATTAAAGATCATTTCTTTATGACAAATCTTGACAAAAAATACCTTATTCTTTAATATTGTAATATTATCAAAAAATTAATTATAATGTATGTTTGAGAATATTAAAAATATGGAATAGATTTAGACTTATAGATTCCATGTTTCCTTTGCACTTAATTAAGATAATACAATAACAAACAATTAATACAGAATATTTTTAAATTATCGGGAAGGTAAGTTAAGTCAGTTACCCCAGAGAAAGGTATATCAGGTGTAAGTACCTTGTTTGGCTTATTACCCAATAGAAGCCGATCATAATAAAAAATAGGTTTGTTACCTTTAAAAACTACAATAAGTGGGAAAAATGAATAAATAATTTTTCCAATCAGGGTGGTACCACGGGATTCTATCTCGCCCCTCTTTTTTAATATGTTTGAAATTAAAAGAGGGTGCGAGATTTTTTGTTTTCATTCACTTAATAACTTAACCTGAAATAATAAAAAATGATTATAATAGTACAAAATATAGGAGTTAATCACTATATGGACCAATTATCGATAATCTGGCAGGGCTTACCGTCTTTACTGTCAGGAACATTGGTTACCCTTAATCTTACTTTTTATTTTCTAGCAATAGGCCTCTTATTAGGAATTCTATTAGCGTTGGGACGTGTTTATGGCCCTCATTATCTACAATTATTTTTTATCCTGCCTTTTGAACGATTTTTCAGGGCTGTTCCAGAACTTGTACTGCTATTTTTATTCTATTTTGGTTCCTCATTCTTCAACATAAATATAAGTGCTTTTTTAGCCGCTGTACTGGCTTTGGGATTGCGTTCTGCTGCTTATCAGGCACAGATATTCCGGGGAGCTATTCAGTCCATCGGAGAAGATCAGATGAAAGCAGCTCGTTCATTAGGCATGAATACATTTCAATCAATAAGATATGTAATACTTCCTCAGGCATTGAGGCTTTCTATCCCATCCTGGGCCAATGAATATGCTGTTGTATTAAAAGATAGCTCTTTAGCCTATGCTGTTGGAGTAACAGAATTATTAAGACAGGGTAGATATATTGTTGCACGTACCTTTGGTAATGCTTTATTGGTATACACAGTTTGTGCTCTAATATATTTTATTCTTGTTTTTATAGGAAACCAGGGCTTAAGGCTTCTGGAAAAAAAATATAAAATTCCTGGTTATGAATTTAAACAAAGAAGAGAAGAATCTGTCTTGGAAAGGATTTAGAATGTCTAAAGTCTTACTTAAAGTAGAAGGTTTGTACAAGAGTTATGGAGACCTGACAGTTTTAAATGGTATCTCTTTTCAGGTAAAACAAGGTGAAACTACCGTTGTTATCGGCCCTTCCGGTACCGGTAAAAGCACACTACTAACCTGCATTAATCAAATTACTCCGCCTGACAAGGGTCGTATCTGGCTAGAAGGAGTAGAGGTAACTGATCCTAAAACTGATATTAACTTAATCCGTTCTTCTATTGGCATGGTTTTTCAACATTTTAATCTCTTTACACATCTTACTGTTTTAGATAATGTTCGTTTAGGATTAATGGTGGTTAAAAAAATCCCGAGAGATAAAGCTACTGATATCAGTATTGAAAAATTAGAATTGGTGGGATTAGTAGATAAAACAAACTCCTACCCTGCCCAACTTTCAGGTGGACAGCAGCAACGAGTCTCTATTGCTCGAGCCCTGGCTATGGATCCTAAACTTATTTTATTTGATGAACCCACTTCAGCACTTGACCCTGAATTGATTGGCGAGGTTTTGAATGTAATGACAAAGCTGGCAGAAAGCGGAATGACTATGATAGTTGTTTCTCACGAAATGGGCTTTGCCCGTGCTGTAGCTGATGATATTATTTTTCTGGAAAATGGAGTCATTGTAGAAGAAGGAAAACCTGATACCTTGTTCCACCATTCCCAAAATCCAAGAACTCAGGAATTTTTACATAAAATTACTGAACTTTATGGAGGAAAGTCGGAATGACTTTTCTAGAATTAGTCTGGAATATTTTACCAAAATTATTAGAAGGTACCGCAATAACGATAGAATTAACTATAGCTGGTATTATTATTGGTGTTGTACTTGGTATTCCAATTGCTTTGGGTAGGGTATATGGTACTAAGCCTATTTATGCTATTTGTACTTTCTTTGTAGAGATAATTAGAGGTACACCTCTGTTAACCCAGCTCTTTATTCTATATTTTGGATTACCTTCAATTGGTATAATGTTCTCACCTTTCATGGCTGCTTTAGTAGGAATGGGAATAAATAGTGCCGCATATCAAGCTGAATATTTTCGAGGGGCAATTCAGGCTGTGAAGAAGGAACAGATAATAGCAGGATATTCTTTGGGAATGAAGCAAATCCAGACTATAAGACACATCGTGTTACCACAGATGCTTCGTCTGGTAATTCCTTCCTGGTCTAATGAACTAATCTATTTGTTAAAATATTCTTCCATGGCTTACATGATTCAGGCACCTGAAATTATGTCACAGGGAAGATTGATCGCTTCACGTAATTTTAGGACTTTTGAAGTCTTTATAGTGGTTGCCTTAATTTATCTTATTCTGGTACTGATACTTTCTAAGATACTGGACCTCATGGAAAGAAAATTCCGTATTCCCGGTTTATAATTATTGAATAAAAAGTGGGGGTGATTGTAAACAATAAGCAGATATGTTTTAAAATTTTCAATTAAATAAGTCGAATTATGTTTAAGGAGGAAATATAGAATATGTTCAAAAAATTAACTAGGGTTTCTGTTATTTTGATAGCATTAGTTGCTGTTTTTACAGTTTCTGTTCTAACTTCTACTGCGACAGAAAAAATAACCGTTGGAACCTCTGCTGACTGGCCACCATTTGAATGGGTAGATGCCAACAACAACTTTGTTGGGTTTGATATGGACTTATTAAAGGTTATTGCAAAAAGCAACGGTTATGATGTAGAAATACTGGATATTGGTTTTGATTCTCTTATTCCTGCCCTTCAATCTGGCAAAGTAGATTTGCTGGCAGCTGGAATGACTTTAACAGAAGAAAGAGCTGCTGTGGCAGATGCCTCAAATACTTATTGGTCTGGAAATCAAGGTGTCATGGTTCGTGAAGATTCGGAATTGAATATTGCTACTGCATTGTCCGGAGGATATTCTATTGGTGCCCAGAGAGGAACAACACAGGCTGACTGGTTAGAAGATAATCTGGTACAAAAAGGAGTAAATGTCAAATCCTTAGAATTATATGAAACAAACGATCTGGGGATAATGGATCTGACCAATAAGAGAATTGATGTTTTTGTTGCAGATACTCCTGCTGCCGATGCTTTTGAGAAATCTAATCCCATAAAAATTGTTGGTACAATTAATACAGAAGAAGAGTATGTCTTCTTTGTTCAAAAAGGTGACCCAAAGGGACTTCTTTCTATGATCAATAAAGGATTAGCTGAAATTCAGATGTCTTCCATCTGGAACAACCTGCAAAATGCTTACTTTGTCGGTGATTTGACTAAAATCTCTGATTGTTATGCTAAAGTTCTTCCATTGTTAGATGAAGATATAGAGGCTTTTGCTCAAAATTTAGCTCAATGTATGATAGCTAAGTAAAGTACTTAATATAAAATAATTTTAAAAAGCACACTTATTTTAATTGTGATAATAATTTCAAATAAGTGTGCTTTTTATTTAACGGCAAAGTATTTCTGGCAATACTCACTCATAATCGATTTTAATAATCACTTTTTTCTTGCTATTTATTTACGTAAATTTTTGTTATAATGGAAAGGTTAAAAATTTGGAAAGTAGATATATTGCTATGAATGATAAAAAAGTTATTTTTACACCTTGCGATACATACCAATCTGATGACCTTGATATAGCCATAGATAAATTATTTCAAGAATTAGGTAGTTTAAATCAATTTATACAACCAGGTCAAAAGGTTTTACTAAAAGTTAATTTATTAATGAAAAAGCCTCCAGAGGCAGCTGTTACTACACATCCGGCTTTAGTAGAAGCACTTATTAATAAAATACACGACCTTGGAGCAAAGGTTATAATTGCCGATAGTCCCGGTGGCCCTTTTAATAAATCATGGATAAAAGGTATCTACCATGAAAGTGGTATGGAAGAGGTAGCAACAAAAACAGGCGCACAGTTAAATTGGAATTTTGAACAAGAAGAATTTCCTAACCCGGATGGCAAGATCCTAAAACATATTACTCTGGCAAAGATTGTAAGAGAAGTAGATGTTATTATTTCTTTAGCCAAACTAAAGACACATGGCTTTACGATATATACCGGAGCTGTAAAGAACTTATTTGG
>CAZLMD010000067.1:0-5729 GCA_964560535.1 uncultured Atribacterota bacterium | reverse complement strand
CTTTGGATAATAGTTGCCTCTCGGGAATAAGGGAAAACACGCCCTTCGCAATCAATGAAAAACTTAAGCCCTAATTTTTCGAAAAACTCTCTAGTTTTAAGGAAATCAAATCCTGTTATTGCTGGTAGAACAAAATCAGGATAACGGCTATGATAATGTGACAAAGCAAGATCGATATTGGTCAGATTGCCCTTGCCGTCACCTGCTATCGGAATCTTCCCACCGATCTCATTTTTTTTCTCCAGTATTAAGACCTTCAATCCACTTCGAGCAGCAGTTATGGCAGCCATTATTCCGGCTGGACCGGCTCCAATTACAACCAATGGCTTAATGGGGCTCATTGTTCTTCTCTTTTCTTTTTCTCCTTATCAATCAAATAGTCAAGAATCTCAGCTCCTCTTAAGACGACACCAAAACATTTCTTATCCTCTGTACGATACTTATCTTTTAAGGGCTTACAGTTAAAGTCACCAAGCCTCTCAGAATAGAGCTTGAATAATTCTTTGTTGATATCTTTTATTTCTGGACTTTGATGTGCCAGTTCTTTAACAAAAAGATGGCTCAAAACCATGATTGAACCGGTTAATACACCACATACATTCTCAACTCCCATTCCTCCCCCAAAACCAGCAGACAATCTCATACATTCCTCGTCTAATCCAAGATTATAAGCTTCATTAGCACCATGCAATATAGCTTCGGCACAGTTGAAACCTTTTCCCGGATAGTATTTCTGTTCAATCAATTCTTTCAGCTTCATCTATATGATACCTCAGTTATCTTTTCCTATTATAATAAATTTTTATGGTTGTTATTTTCATTATTTTTTTGTTCAAGAGAAAGCACTGATTATTCAAACTCTTTTAGTAGTTCACTAAACTCTTTCTCTTTTCCATTTAATATCTGATAATTATATTCTTCAGAGGGATATGCACCAATCTTAACGTCATTAATATATTCTTTGTACGCATTTATTTCTATTTCAGCGATATTAGCATATTTCTTTACGAATTTTGGTGGAGTATTTTGAGAAATTCCCAGCATATCTGCCCACATCATCAGCTGTCCATCACAAGGTCCTCCAGCACCTACGCTATAAACAGGAATAGACAATCTTTTGTGTAAAAAGCTGGTCAACTCGGGTGGAGTACCCTCTAATAGTATTGCATAGGCACCTGATTCTTGAATTGCCAGTGCATCCTGGATAATTTCCCTTGCATTTTGTGGTTCTCTTCCCTGAGTTTCAAAATTATTCACTTGATTTACACCTAAAGGTATGGAGCCAACATGTCCCATTACCATTATTCCTGCATCTGTAATCGCGCTGATATGGTCACATATTTTAATACCACCTTCCATTTTTACGGCATCCATACGAGCTTCTCTAACAAAACGGCCGGCATTTCTGACTGATTCTTCAATAGAAATTTGGTATGATAGGAATGGCATATCGCCAATACAGAAAGTATTTGGTGCACCCCTTCGCACTGCCTGGCAATGAGATATACTATCTTCCATGGTGACCGGTGATGTATCCTGATAACCCAGGACTACCATTCCCAGTGAATCACCAACCAAAATCATATCCATACCCGCTTTTTCCATTAGAGATGCCATTGGAAAATTGTATGCTGTAACCCAGGCAACCTGCTCTCCCTTCTTTTTCATTTCAATAAGATCAAAATGTGTCTTTTTTTGAACCATTTTTCAAATCTCCTGTCGTTCTACAATTTTGTATTTTATTTTTATCATCTTTTTGTAATCTTATTATTCCTTATTTACAATCTTCAACTAACCAAACCATTCTATCGAGATCCAAATTTCCTCCACTTAAAATAGCAACAATATTTTTATTTCTTGAATCAATTTTGCCAGTCATCAGTGCAGCTACTGAGACTGCACCAGATGGTTCTACTAGTAATTTTGCCCTCTCCAGCAGAAATACAACAGCCTTTTTAATATCTCCTTCTTCTACTGTCACAATATCATCAACATACTTTTTAACAATTTTAAAGGGATTTTCACCCGGTTTTTTCAAAGCTAGCCCATCAGCTATAGTATTAACTTGCTCTTTTTCTACTATCTTCCCCTCCTGTAAAGAAAGTGACATAGCATTGGCATTTACCGGCTCCACCCCTATAATTTTTATCTCAGGATTTTTTTCTTTCAGGGCTATCAAAATTCCAGAAATAAAAGCTCCACTTCCCACCGGACAGATAATTACTTCGGTATCTGGGTTTTCTTTAATAATATCCATCCCAACCACCCCATGTCCCGCAATTACATCTTCATTATCAAATGGACTCAAGAAGACCAGTCCTTCTTTCAGGGCAATTTCCTTTGCCTTGCTAGCAACATCATTAGAGTTTTTCCCAAATATTATTACCTCTGCACCATATCCCATGGTAGCTTCTATTTTGATAGGAGAAGCGCCTTCGGGCATAACAATAACCGATCTGATATTAAACTTTTTAGCTGCAAAGGCAACTGCTTGCGCCCAATTACCGGCAGAACAGGTAACTACTCCTTGACCCTGTCCTTTTTTTGTTAAATTCAATATTACATTAATTGCTCCACCAAGCTTAAAAGAACCGGTATATTGCAAGTTTTCTGGTTTTAAATAAATTTGATTGTTTGTCATTATGCTTAAAGTGCCTGAATATTGCAGGGGGGTAGAGTTTTTATATATAGCTATTTTTTGATTAGCTCGAACAATGTCATGGTATTCTAGCATTAATATCACCTTCTTTTTTATTTATTTAAAAAATCAATGGCAAATTGGGCATATAGAGATGTTCCAATTGGTAAAATATCTTCATCTATATTAAACTTTTTGTGATGAAGAGGAAAGATAATATTCTTTTCCTTATTTACGGTTCCCAAAAAAGCAATTATTCCGGGCACCTTATGCAGGAAATAAGAAAAATCCTCTGTTGCTGTAGTTTTGTCGAAAGGAACAACAATTTCTTCTCCATACAATTTTGTTATACTTTTATGGGCAATGTTTGAAATAATTGGATCATTTATACATGGCAGGGCACCCTTTATATATTCAAAATCTACCTGGGCATTAAAGGCAGAGGCGGTGTTCTTTATAATTCTTTCCATCAGCAATGGAAACCTGTCTTGAATCTGAATATTAAAACTTCTGGTGGTCCCTTCTATTATCACCCTATCACAGATGACATTAAAAGTGCCCCCTCCTTGAATCTTCCCAATACTTATTATTGCCGTTTCTTTGGGGTCAATTTCCCTGCTGACAATGGTCTGCAAATTCATTACTATGGCTGATGATGCTACAATAGCATCAATGCCTTTATGTGGAATTGCACCATGACTACCTTTTCCCTTTACAATAACTCTAAACCGATCTCCTGCAGCAAATCGAGGACCAGCTTCCAAGGAAACCTTTCCCGAAGGGATTTCAGGCCATATATGTATAGCCAAAATAGAGTCAACTCCATCCAATATCTTTTCCTCTAACATTTTTCTGGCACCTTCAATAGCTTCTTCTGCCGGCTGAAAGATCAATTTTACTGTACCTGTAAAACTATCCCTCAATTCCCATAAAACTTTTGCAGCACCCAAAAGCATAGCCATATGCCCATCATGCCCACAAGCATGCATTATTCCATCATTTTTAGAACGGTAAACCTCGTCATTTGCTTCTAGTATGGGCAAAGCATCGGTATCAGCTCTTAGAGCGACTACCTTACCCTCTCCCCTCCCTTTTATCAAGCCAACCACTCCGGTATCGACAATCCTTTCTGTATCAATTCCTATTTTTTTTAATTCTTCTTCTATTCTTTCCGCTGTATCAAACTCTTTCCAGCTAATTTCTGGATTCTTGTGGAATTCTCTTCTTAAATTAATAATTTCATTCTTGTATTTTTCAGATAATTCTCTGACATTTATCATATGTTCATCTCCTCCAATATTTCACCGCTAATTCTTTATAGCTATAGCATCAATTTCTATTAAAACATCTGTCGGGAATGTTTTTACAGTAACGGTAGTACGGGCAGGAGGATTTTCAGGAAAAACTTCCAAGAATATCTCATTCATACCCTTAAAATCCTTAAAGTCCAATAAAAATGCACTTATTTTTACAATATTATTTAAACCTGCTCCTTCTGCTGCTAGAATCTGTTCGATATTTTTAAACACCTGTCTGGTCTGTTCCTTAATACCACCATTGACTACCCCATCTTTTTGCGGGTCAACAGGTAACTGCCCTGAGACAAAAATAAACCCTGCTGCAGTTGTCCCTTGAGAATATGTACCCATAGGTTTAGGCGCATTTTCAGTAAAAATTACTTTTTTCATGTTCTCAGTTTATCCTCCTATATATGTTTTATTATAAAAACACTTTTGTTTAAATTTTATTTTTAAAAATTGGCACAATATTATAATTGATTACAAAAGAAAAAAATGGCAATGATGGGCAAAAATTAACCATGTTATTTTGTTAAAAAAATACATAATGGTTATGCTAATTATAATATATATCGATTGATTAAATGGTAAGTCAATGAAGATAAATTTGCAAGAGAGTCTTTTTAAAAACCATTTTTTTAATAAAAATATTTTGTAGGTAAAATAAATATTTTATAATTATATATAAATATTGCTTTTTTCTTGTTTAGTTTAAATTCATTTATTATAATGAATCAATGGTTTAAGCTGCTCACCTTAAAAATGGAAATATGACTTTCAATAAATACTAAGAATATAAAATAGAAGGATTTAGAGTAATTATGAAATATATTAGTACCAGGAATAATTGTACATCAATATCTGCTATTGAAGCGATTAAACTGGGCATGGTTCCTGGAGGAGGATTGTTTGTACCGGAAGAGATTCCTGCTATTTCTCAAAAGCAACTAAATAGTTGGATTAATCTGACATATGACCAGTTAGCTCAGAATATTTTTCAAATATTTTTATCTGATAAATTCTCTGATAAAGAGATTTCCCAGATTGTTGAACAAATATATCAGAAGGAGAGGTTTGGAACTGCAGAAATCACACCAATTGTTCGACTCGATGACCAACTTTTTATCCTTGAACTTTTCCATGGACCTACCGGCGCCTTTAAAGACATAGCGTTACAGGCATTACCATTGATTTTATCTTCGATTATGAAAAAACTTTCTATCTCTAATCAATTATTGATTCTGGTTGCTACCTCCGGGGATACCGGCAAGGCGGCTTTGGAAGGCTTTAAAAATATACCGGGGATTCAGATTGTGGTCTATTACCCTTTTGAAAAGGTCAGTAAAATTCAGGAATTACAGATGCTTACTACTGAGGGGGATAATACCCATGTTATTGCCCTGCAAGGCAATTTTGATGACTGCCAGAATGCGGTAAAGCAAATCTTTGCCGCTGGGGATTTCAATGCTCTTTTAAATAAGAAGGGGTTTGAATTGTCTTCAGCTAATTCCATCAATTGGGGACGACTTTTTCCTCAAATCGTCTATTATTTTTATGCCTATCTTTCTCTCTTGCAAAAAGAGCATATTCAGGAAAATGAAAAGGTAAACATTGTAGTTCCCACCGGGAATTTCGGTAATATTCTGGCTGCCTGGTATGCCAGAGAGATGGGTTTACCTGTAGAAAAATTAATATGTGCCTCAAATATCAATAACGTCCTTACTGATTTTTTTAATACCGGTGTTTATGATGTAAATAGACCATTTTTTAGCACTATCAGTCCATCCATGGAT
>CAZLMD010000066.1:1396-5837 GCA_964560535.1 uncultured Atribacterota bacterium | reverse complement strand
CACCAAATTGCCTTTATTTTCTTGTTGCAAATGTTCTTTCTTTAATTTTCTTCTTAAACCGGAACAGATAACTTCAAAAAAAATATTTTATACTACCGACTTGCTTTCATAGATCAATAATATTAAAGCATATTGTTATTACTAGATTTGATTACAATACAGTATAGACGGTTAGCCTTTAACCTTATCTACCCACTTCCATATGCAAAAAAAGTGCATTTATAAGTAATATTCAGGACAGCCTTTAGATATACAACATATTGGTGTTTTTTATAATATAATATATAATTACATATAATTATTAAAATAAGTTAAATGGAGTAAAAAATGAAATATGATTTTGATTTAATCTGCATTGGATTGGGTCCAGCTGGAATGGCTGTTTCTGCTATGGGTGCAGAGATGGGATTAAAGGTTTGCAGTATTGAGAAGAATAAGGTTGGTGGAGAGTGTATGAATGTCGGTTGTATTCCAAGCAAATCATTGCTTCGTATTGCAAAATACAGACATTCCTTTATTAAATTACAGGAAATGAGATTAGAAGAGGGCTCAATTGCAGGAGTGAAGAGTCCTTTTGAAAAGATAAATGAGTATCTGGATTATATTGGTGTTGAAAAAAATATGAAGATGTTTGATAAAGTTACTCTTATTTTAGGAGAGGGACAGGCCAGCTTTGTAGATCCGCATACTGTAAAAGTTGGCAACAGGACTATAACCGGTCAAAGAATCTTCATAGCCGCAGGTTCTGATCCTATGATTCCGCCAATAAAAGGATTAGCAGAAATTGATTTTCTGACCAACCAGAATATTTTTAATTTAAGTGAATTTCCGGAAAGCATGACCATAATCGGTGGTGGTGCAATCGGTTGTGAAATGGCACAAGCCTTTAGCCGTTTAGGAACTAAGTGCAGCATAGTTCAGATGGATGAATTTTTAATCCCCAATGGGGAGAGGGCGACTGGTAAATTATTGGAAGAAGTCTTTAAAGAAGAAGGTATTGATGTCTATAATTCTAGGAAAATAACAGAGATCAAAAAAGAGGGCGACAAAATAACCTTGCTAACAGAAGATGGGCTTAGCATTACTTCTGAAAAGCTATTGGTTGCTGCCGGTAAAAAATTTGATTTTAATTCTCTTAATCTTGAAAATGCTGAAGTCGATTATGATAAAAAAGGAATTAAAGTTGATGAAAAGTTCAGGACTTCAGTGAAACATATTTATGCTGTCGGCGATTGCAATGGACAGACCCTTTTGACACATGCAGCAATGCATCAGGGAATGTTTGCCCTGATGAATGCAGTAAGCCCGTGGAGATTTTTTAAATATAGAAAATATACCATTCCCTGGACCGTCTTTACTGACCCACAGATATCTTTGGTTGGCATGCAGGAAGATGAGTTGAAAGATAGGGGTATAAAATATCAGGTCTATACGGCCAAATATGAAAATTATGGAGCAGCAATTGCAGAAAATGTGAGTGTTGGTTATGTTAAAGTATTTGCCAGCGGATGGGGAAGAGTATTTGGTGCTGTTATTGTTGGTGATGGTTCGGGAGAGATGATAAATGAGTGGGCACTAATTATTCAGAAGAAGATTCGCTTATATAGTATTCTATTCCTCGCTCATTCTTTCCCAACCATGGGATTTCTGTCAAAAAGAGTTGCTGAACAATGGATGATGGCAAAAATGGATAGTAATCTTATGAAAAATATACTTAGATTCTCCTACCGAAAATTGTAATCAAAGCATTCAAGTGTAATAAATCTTTTATAGCAGATTTATAAAATTTAAAGACTTTGTTTATGGGTACGACTACAAACAAGTAGGCGAAACTGGCACTCTACATATTTTCGACATGTCTGGTAATGACAGTTGAAGAGGTGGTTAAGGATAGACTTATGAACAATATAGTTGATAGTATTAGAGAGATGTTAAAATCTAATGCTGATGAAAAAGCCCTGGCAAATTCACAACGTGTTTTTAAAGAGCCTGTCAAATGCTATGGTGTAAGAGTATCGGAATGTACAAAAATTGCCAGACAATTCTGGCCAGAAGTACAGAAATTTAAAAAGTCAGAGATATTTGAGTTGTGTGAATTGCTCTTAGAATCAGATTATTGTGAAGAAGTATATATTGTCAGTTCCTGGCTCCCTAAAATGGTTAAGCAGTTTGATAAAAATGACGGGTTTATTTTTAAAGGCTGGATTGAGAAATATATTAATAATTGGGCAAAATGTGACAGTTTTTGTAATCATACTATGGGTGATTATGTGATGAAGTTTCCTGAATTTGTTGAGGAATTAAAAGTATGGGCTTTATCTGACAATCGTTGGGTAAAAAGAGCTGCTGCAGTGTCTCTTATCATACCGGCAAGAAAAGGATATTTTCTGAATGATATTTTTGATATAAGTGACCGATTACTGTTGGACAAAGATGACATGGTTCAAAAAGGATATGGATGGATGTTGAAATCAGCCAGCGAGGCATATCAAAAAGAGGTTTATAGATATGTTCTCCAGAATAAGGAGAAAATGCCGCGGACTTCACTAAGATATGCCATTGAAAAGATGCCTGATGATATGAAAAAAGAAGCAATGAAAAGATAAAAAAATATTAACAATTACAGTATGATATATAATTTTAAGTGTATTTTTTAAACAGGTTTAAAAAATTGGGCTAAGAGGAAAGAATTTGTGGAATAATATTAATAGAGGGTATTTTAAATATTTTAGCATTGTCTGTTATGAACCTAATGTCAATCACTAAATTATAATTTGAAAATTATTTATACTATCTTTAGTATTTTCATTCTCTAAAAATAATATTAAAGAAGGGTAATTTAAGGTAATTGCTATGAAAGGTAAAGAAAAAAAATCAGCCTCAACAGAAAATTCTAAAGCAAAAAAAACTTTGGAAAATAGAAATATTGAAGAAATATTTTTTGATGTAACAACAATTTTACCTGGAATGGTCTTTGAGTCTGATACTATAGGTAAGATCACTTTTATCAACAAAAAAGGCATGGAGATGCTTGGATATACAGCAGAAGAGTTAAAAGAAAAGACCATATGGCAACTGGTTACCATACCTGGACACCCTGATAATGAGAAGGAAACACGAAAATATTTATTTAAAGAATCAAACTATCCGCAGGAATATTTCTTAGTTCGAAAAGAGCAGCCTTTAATGCCGGTAGAATGTTATGCTCACACTGTTAAGGATGAGAAGGATAGAGTGGTCGGTTTTAGGGGTATATTTTTAGACATTACTTCACGTAAAGAATACGAAGAAAAGATTAAATATCTCAGTTTTCATGATAAATTAACCGGGCTTTATAACCGTGCTTATTTTGAAGAAGAACTTCAAAGGCTGGATGATATTAGGAATTTACCTCTCAGTATTATCATAGGCGATGTCAACAATCTGAAGATAATCAATGATACATTTGGTCATCAGCATGGGGACCAACTCTTACATCGGATTGCCGGGGTTTTAAAGTCCTGTTTCAGGAAGAGTGATGTGATCAGCAGATGGGGAGGTGATGAATTTAGCATCATTTTACCACATACTGCCAGAGAAAAGGGGATCGAAATCATTAATCGAATAAAAAAGGAATGCCAGAGAAGAAGCACTCTCAATCTTCCTCTTAGCATCTCTTTCGGAATTGCAACCAAAGAAAAAGATTCTGAAAATATTAATGTTATAGTGAGTGAAGCTGAAGGCAAGATGTATCGTTACAAACTGTTAGATAGACAAGTTTCTGATAGTACTTTGATAGTTTCTATGAAAAAAGCGTTGCAACAAAAGAAATATGAAACAAAGGAATACAGACAAAACTACATCGATTGTGCTACAAGATTCGGTGAAGCCTTAGAATTAGAAAAGGCAGAGCTGAACAAATTGGTGTTGTTGTCAGCTATTTGCGACATTGGGAAAATAGCGGTTAGTGAAGAGATTATTCTCAAAAAAGGCTGGCTGAGTGAAGAAGAGTGGGAAGAAATTAAAAAACACCCTGAAATTGGTTTTAGAATTGCCATATCTTCTCCAGAATTAAGCATTGTGGCTGATGCGATCTTGTACCACCATGAATTTTGGAACGGGCAAGGCTATCCACATGGAATTAAAGAAACAGACATACCTCTACTTTCTAGGATTATCCATATCATCGATGCTTATCAAGCTATGATTAATGAACGCCCCTATCGAAAAGCAATGAGAGAAGAAGAAGCCATTGAAGAGTTGAAAAAAAGGAGTGGTAGTCAATTTGATCCATTGTTAACAGATAAATTTATTAGCATGATTATTTCAAGCTAAACAAACATCTTTCGCCTCTCTTTTTTAATTGATTACTTCCTATTATTTCATTCTAAAAACTTCTTTTCTGAAACATGATAATAAAAAAAGAAAAAATTTAATCAAGTCAGGATTATAAAATCAGATA
>CAZLMD010000066.1:0-1296 GCA_964560535.1 uncultured Atribacterota bacterium | reverse complement strand
TAGGATTTATTTTTCAAAGAAATAGAAGAAGAAGGGAGTTTTTAATAAATGGTAATAAATTTGAGAAGTGATACACAGACTCTGCCTACCGAAGAGATGCTGGACAGAATGAGCCATTCCCCATTGGGAGATGATGTCTTTGGAGAAGACCCCACGGTCAGCGGATTGGAGAAGATGACTTCAGAATTGTTCGGGAAAGAGGCTGCTCTTTTTGTATCAAGCGGAACAATGGGCAACCTGTGCGCCTTAATGAGCCATACCCGTCCCGGTGACGAAGTAATACTTGAAGCAGATTCACATATTTACTATTATGAAGTAGGTGGATTTTCTGCATTAGCAGGGCTTTCTCCTAGATTGGTTCCTGGAAATCATGGCATTATGAGTGTTGATCTGATTAAAAAAGCAATGAGACCTGATGATATTCATTTTCCAAAACCAAGTCTTTTATGTATCGAAAATACTCATAATCGTGGAGGGGGAACCGTCTACCCGGTTTCATTAGTGGATGAAATAGCTATGTTTGCACATGAACAAGGATTAAAAGTACATGTAGATGGAGCCCGTATCTTTAATGCTGCAATAGCACTCGGAGTGGATGTTAAAGAGTTAGTAGAAAATGCCGATTCGGTGATGTTCTGTCTATCAAAAGGGTTAAGTGCCCCGATAGGTTCAATGCTGATAGGGAATGAAAGTTTTATTAAGAGAGCTAGAAAGGTAAGAAAGATGTTAGGCGGGGGAATGAGACAGGCAGGGGTGATAGCTGCAGCAGGGATAGTATCATTAGAAAAGATGGTTGACCGTTTAGTAGAAGACCATGCTAATGCCAGATTTATTGCCGAAGAGTTGGTCAAGGTTGAAGGGATTGACATTGATTTAAACACAGTTCAAACTAATATGGTATACTGTGATATCAGTCAGTTAAAAATTTCAGCCAAACAACTGGCAGAACTGTTAAAAGAAAAAAATGTATTAGTATCAGCTGTTCCCCCTTACAGAATTCGTCTGGTAACCAATCGTCATATTAATATAGATGATGCCAAAAAAGCAGTGGAGATTATTGAAGAGGTTGTTAAAGCTAATCTAAAATAAACATTTTTTTATTTATATCTTTATTACAAAAAATATTTATTGACTTAGCGTAGATCAACACCAATATTATTTGGATTTTATAAATATTGTATAAATTTTTTAATATTAATAATAGCAATTTGTATTACAAACAATAATATTTATTGTAGGAATTGAGGTGAGATAGAGATGATTCAGGAAGATAGAATTTCCTATCTTAATGAGAAG
>CAZLMD010000065.1:0-5893 GCA_964560535.1 uncultured Atribacterota bacterium | reverse complement strand
AGAATTAATACACGGATACCCTTTATAGCACCACCAGTCGAGCCGGCACAGCTTCCTACAAACATCAAAATAAGTAAAATATATTTTGATAAAACAGGCCAATTATCAAAGTTAGTTGTGGTGAAACCAGTGGTTGTTATAATAGACACTACCTGAAATGAAGCATAGCGAAGAGCTGTTAATATAGATTTATAAATATAAATATGTAATTGACTGGCTATAATGATGGTAGATATTGTAATTACGCCAATATAAAAAAGGAATTCGCTATTTTTAAACAGACTTTTTATATCACCATGTAAAGATTTGTAAATCAGGGTAAAATTTATCCCTGAAACTAACATAAAAAAGATTATTATTATTTCAAAAGTTGAATTATTATAATAGCCAATACTTAAATTTTTTGTATAGAAACCTGCAGTTGCAACAGTACCAAACATACAGGTAATTGCTTCATATAAGGACATTCCGGTAAAATAAAGGCAGGCTACTTGAATTAGTGAGATTAAAATGTAAACGAGATATAGTAATTTAGCAGTTTCTTTAATACGGGGCTTTAACTTATCTGGCTCTAATCCGGGAATAGAAGTTTTAAATAGGTGTACTCCGCCTACTCCCAGTGCTGGTAAAATAGCTACCACAAGTATAATGATACCCATGCCACCCATCCACTGAATCTGATTTCTCCAGAAGAGAATAGAAAGAGGGATATTTTCTATACAGGGAAGCACTGTTGCCCCGGTAGTTGTGAGTCCTGACAACGATTCGAAATAGGCATCTACAAATCTGTCTAAAGTACCGCTAAGAATAAAAGGAAGTGTTCCAAAGATTGCCAGGATCATATATCCTGAAGTAATGATGATAAAACCATCTTTTTTCTCTAGCTCATCTGTAGATCTGAAATATAAATGCAAAGATAACCCAATTAATATGGTTATAATTGCTGAACGGGATAGAGCATATATTGCTATCTGTTCTTGATAGTATAAAGCATAGAATAAAGGTATGGTTATACTTATTCCCAGGGAAAATATTAGTGTTCCTAAAGTATTTAATACTGTCCTATATTTCAATGGTACAGACTATCCTTCTTTATAAAAAAGTTGTTCTACCTTTTTTATCTCTGCTGTTTTGGAAAATATAATGATTTTATCACCTTCAGTAATAAAATCATCTCCATGTGGAATGATTACTTTTTTGTTCCTGATGATTGCCCCGATTAAAATATTTCCAGGTAATGATATTGATTTCAAGGGCTTATCTATTAGTTTATTATCTTTTTGAACTATCAATTCTGCTACTTCCAGCTCTCCATCTTTCAACAGTGTTAATGTTAGTAGTTCACCACGTTTTAAAAATCGTAATATAGCTGAAACTGTAGTCAAATGAGGATTGACTATTGCATCTATACCAATTTTTTCTAATATTGGGATATAATTAGTCCGGCTGATTTTCGCGATAACTTTTTTGGCTCCTAAATGTTTGGCCAGCAATGACACTAATAGATTTTCTTCATCATATCCTGTGACAGCAACAAATCCATCGGTGTTTTCAATTCCTTCTTCTTTTAATAATTCAATATTAGTGCCATCTCCATTAATAATCAGGGTTTGTGGTAATAACTCTGATATTACATCACATTTTTGCTTGCTTATTTCTATTAATTTTGTCTTTATACCAGACTTATTTAAGAGAGTAGCTACCTGAATACCTATGTTGCTACCACCTAAGATGAGTACATTTTCCAGTAATCCATTTTTTTTATTACAAAACATTTCCAGATTAGAGTAACCCTCTTTTTTTACCAAGAAATATACCTGATCTCCTACCATAATTTCTTGTTTTCCGGTAGGGGTGATCATTTTATCTTCACGAAAAATTGCTACAATTAATATGTGATTACCTAAGCCGATATCTTTAATCTTTTTATTAATTAAAGGATAGTTTTCTTCAATTTTTAAACCATACAACGAAACTTCACCAGCTGCAAAATCCTGGGTTTCACAAACATTAGAGGGGACTTTTAACAAATCTACAATTTCTTTAGCTGTTGCTTTTTCGGGGTTAATAATGAAATCAATGCCGAATTTTTCTTTAGAGAGAGAGGGATTATCCAGGTATTCAGAATTCCTGATACGGGCAATTGTATTGGTAACATTGAATTGTTTTGCTGTCAGACAGGCAATCATATTCACTTCATCTATACGGGTTACAGCTATAAGTACGTCTGCTTCTTTTATACCAGCCTGTTTTAAAACTTTCACACTGGCACCATTTCCAACAATAGTCATTATATCTAGATTGCTATCTAAATCCTGACTTATGTCTTCACGTTTATCAATGATTGTTATATCATGGTTTTCAGTGAAAAGAGTGTGTGCTATTTGGACGCCTACTTTACCGGCACCGATAATTATAACCTTCAAATCAAAACCTCTTTAAATAAATAATTGGTATGGTATTTATGTTTAAGGATAAACAAAACTATACTCTTTAAAATTATAAGAGCAAACATCTTCATTTCTAGGGAATTGTATACCCTTATAAAGCTTTTGTCAATTATAACAATACGAAACAAATGTTATTGCAACATGTCTGTATGTAGTTAAGTTTTAAAGCGGAAGTGTTTTAAAATCATTAAAAACTGCAATTATGTTTGTTAGAAAAAAGTGCTATTATATAAATGGTATTTTTAAAAAAGATTATGAGGTTAAAGAGGGTAATCTATGAACGGAGTTAAGAAAAAAATTAAACTACTTCTAATTAATCCCTGGATATATGATTTTACTGCCTTTGATTTCTGGTCCAAGCCACTAGGCTTGCTTTATATTGCGTCTATCTTGCGAAATAAAGGGTATGAAATAAGTTTTATTGATTGTATGGATCGTTTGGATTCAAGTTTAATAAAAAAAATAGACAACAATCTTATAGAAAGTAATAAAGATGGAAGAGGTTCCTTTTATAAAGAAAAAGTGCCTAAACCCGAACCTTTAAAACATATTCCTAGAAATTACTGTCGTTATGGTATAGAAGAAGCCATATTTGAAGAAAAGATATTGAATACTTCTAAGCCCGATGCTGTTTTAATTACATCTATAATGACATATTGGTATCCAGGAGTTTTTAAAGCCATAGAACTCATAAAGAAGCATTACCCTGATTGTCCCGTTATTCTAGGGGGTATCTATGCTACCATATGCAACCAGCATGCAATTGAATTTTCTAAAGCAGATTATGTTCTTAAAAATTCTCAATTAGATCAATTAATACCATTATTACAGAGTATGACTGACTATTCTCAAAATTTAAATTGTTCAGATGGTGTAGATTTCAAACACTTAGATTCTTATCCCTATCCTGCATGGGATTTATACCAATTACTCAGCTATGTTTGTATAATAGCCTCAAGGGGTTGTTCTAATAAATGTACTTATTGTGCTTCCCACATTATTAATTCTAAGCTAGAATTCCGTAATCCAAATAAAGTTGTTGAAGAAATAGTTTACTGGAAAAATTTGAAAGGAACTGATAAATTCGTTTTTTACGATGATGCTTTATTAGCGAATACTGAAGAACATTTTATACCATTATTACAAAAAATTAAAAAGAGAAATTTGAATGTAAACTTTTATACTCCTAATGCCATACATATCAAATTAATTACTAAAAAAGCTGCACAACTAATGAAAGAATGTGGGTTTAATAAAATATGGTTAGGATTAGAAACAGCTGATCCAGAACTACAGAAGAAAACGGGTAACAAGGTTGATAACGCTTCTTTTTTAAATTCTATCCATATCTTAAATGGGGAAGGATTTCTTTCTGAGAATATTCGAGTCTATTTGCTAATAGGCTTGCCAGGACAGAGTTTACAGAGCATCATTGATTCAATTAAGTTAGTGATTGACAGTGGCATTAAGCCATATCTTGCTAAATATTCCCCTATTCCTGGAACACAAATGTGGAAAGAAGTTATAAAAGAATATGGCTGGAAAGAGCCTGTTGATCCTTTATGGCATAATGATGCCCTGATGCCTTATTGCTCACCATATTTAAATAGTGAACAATATCAGCAAATAAAAATGTTGATACAAAGCTATAGATTATAATTTTTTAAAAAACTCAGAAAAGTAATCTAATTGTCATTTGTTAACTAAATTTGTTATAATACATACAAATTGAAGAGTTATTGTTTTTGTTGTTGTGGGGGTTATAGATTTTAATTAAGGAGGTATGTAAGAATTTAACAATTATCGTTCTTAAAATACACATCAATAAAGTAAAAATAATGCAGAACATAAAGTAATGTTTTACACTATTATATAGAATAATTGTTGGTATTATAGGAAATAGGAGGCCTTTAAATGGAATTGTTAAAAGTTTCTTCAAAATCAAGCCCAAAGGCGGTTGCAGGAGCATTAGCAGGAGTTATTAGAGAAAAAGGAAAGGTAGAACTACAGGCAATAGGAGCAGGAGCTGTTAATCAAGCTATAAAAGCAATAGCCATTGCCAGGGGTTATACCGCTACCAGTGGTGTTGATCTGGTATGTATTCCTGCTTTTGTTGATGTTGAAATAAATGGTGACGAGAGAACAGCGATTAAGATATTTGTTACCCCGAGTGAATAATGTTGTTACACAAATCAATGTATAGATGTATAGAAAGTATATCTTTACATAATATATTTTAAGGAGCATTTGCTATGCATGAGCAAGAAACCAATGCCAAAAATTTAGAGGCAGAAGGAAAGGTTAAAAAAACAGATAAAATACCCTCTGAAAAAGTTTTAAAAGAAGAAAAAATAGTTGCACAAACAATTGCAGATAAAAACGATAATCTAGGGGAAATCAATATTTCTACAGAAGTCCTGGGCATGGTAGTTAATAGAATAGTCAGTAATATTGCTGGCGTTACCGGCCTGTTTGCCCATTCTAAAAGTGGATTTGGTACTCTGTTGGGTGTGAAAGAAATAGAAGAGGGGATAAGGGTTGATTTAATAGATGGCAAATCTGTTTCATTCTATATTTCGGTGATTGTTGGCTATGGATCTATCATTATAGATCTTGCTAAAAATATTCAGTCCATAGTAAAGAAAGAGGTAGAGGAAAAGACAGGTCTTTTAGTAAAATCAGTGGATATAAATGTTATGGGTATTCAGATGTCTGACAAAGACAGTAAGGTAAAATCGATTACTAAAGATAATTAATAAAAACAGGCCTTCTTTTTTTCGAGCCTGTTTTTATTAATTTAAAACAATATTTTATTATAATTTATTATTATTGGTTAACCCGATCCTTTAATTCTTTCCCGGGTTTAAAAAATGGCACGCTTGCTTCGGGCACTTCTATACTTTGACCTGTTCTGGGGTTACGTGCAGTTCTGGCTGCTCTTTCTCTAACACCAAAAGTTCCGAAACCAACTAACCTTACAGATTCCTTTCTAGCTAAGGCTTCCGAGATAATATCAAGGACGCTCTCAACCGCAGCTTTGGCGTGAGCTTTTGTAACACCTCTATCATACGATAATTTATCAATTAATTCACTTTTATTCAAAATATTACACCTCCTTTCTAATATACAATAAATAACAAATAGTTTGTGATTTACTGTCAATGTCATTATAAACAATGTTTAACAATATTAATATTACCCTCAGAATATTAAAAATGAAGGCTTTTGTCAATTGTTTTTATAACATTAGTATCGAAAATGTATTTTTTTACGAAGAAATAATCGACAAAATACAAAAAATGAAAATGTCCCATGAATTTATCTTCATCTGTTTTTAAGACCAATAATAATAGTAGCATGGTGATAATAGTTATTATTTTTAAAATAGGAATGTAGAAATAGTTATGATATAATAATTCAAACATGAATTATTTTTTTGCGCA
>CAZLMD010000064.1:4729-6014 GCA_964560535.1 uncultured Atribacterota bacterium | reverse complement strand
TGAAAAAGGCAAACTATTCGAAAGAATAGGACGCAAAGTTTTGGGCCTAAAGTCAAAAAAGACTATGGTCGCCAGGCTACCACCTTTTTTTGGCCCGAACTTCAGCTGCCTTTCAACTGATTACAAAGGAGTACAAGATGAGGATTTGGGCCAAATTAATGAAAATTAGTAAAATTGTGCTTGTTATTGCAGTTGCACTATTCTTGACATCCTGTAATGGCATTATGCCGGAATCAGATTTTGTTAATCAAGAAGATAGCCTTTATAGTAGCATAGTAGCAGAAAATGGAAATAAGGCTAAAACAGGCTCTGTATGCCTGGAGGTTCCTTATCAAAGATATGCGGGAGTTAATTGGTGTTTGCCCGCCTCGGCAGCAATGACACTAAATTTTCTTGGGCTTCAAGTCAGTCAACAAGAATTAGCCCAACAGATTATTAATCCAGATGGATTTGGAGATGTTTATAAAATGGTAAAATATGCCAGGGATTTAGGATTCGATGCCTCCTTTAAAGTATTAACCATTGAACAGATAGAAGAATATCTATCTAAAGAAATCCCTTTGATAGCAATTCAAAAATATAAACAGAGCAATCCATTGGCACATGCTCGAGTAATTATCGGATATGATGCCCTGAAAAAAGAAATAATCACAAATGATCCAACCATCGGAGGTAATTATACTATTTCTTATGATCAGTTTTTAAACCTAAACCTGACTGCAAATCCCAAATACAGTATGGCTATTGTTATTACACCAAACTATATATAAAGGCTAATAATAATTATGAGGTAGAAAAATGAATACATATAAAAACTATTTTGATTATTGTGAAATATTAGAAAATCAAGGCGAATATCAGGTAAGATTTGGTTATCAAACTTATAAAGGAGAGATTGTATCTCCCCCTATACTAATTGGTGACCGTAGTTTTTCCAGTGAAAAAAAGGCATTGAGGTATGCTAAAAAAATTACTTCCTCTAAATGTATAAAATTAGAAAAAAGTAAATAATCCTTAAATAATTTACCGGTACAAAATTAATAGTCTGTTACTATTTGATAAATTAAAAATAAAAATTACGAAACTAGATACTATACAGGTATTTTTTGAACTGTTTAGGAAGTGCTCATCTTTTTTTGTTATTGAAAATAAAAAAGTAATTACCAATCTTTTTCTCAAAATCACCACTCCGCAAATCAATCTTCGAATAGTTCGAATAGTTTTAAAAACCAAAACTTGTTACCAGTAATCCATTATGTTATTATTAATTAGAAAAGGGTGATTA
>CAZLMD010000064.1:0-4629 GCA_964560535.1 uncultured Atribacterota bacterium | reverse complement strand
CTGGTCGAAAGAGAGTGGGCTGAAAATGAAAAAGTTGCCGGCACAATTACTTTAGTATACAGCCATCATAAAAGAGGCCTGGTGCAGAAATTAACAGCCCTACAACACCACTACCATCATATGATTATCTCAACACAACACATACATCTTGACCATGATAATTGTATGGAAGTGATTATAACACATGGTAATGCACGTTCTTTAGAGGAGCTTACATATAAATTAAAGACAGTTAAGGGTGTTAAATATGGCAATTTAGCTATGGCCACCTATGGAAAAGAACTAATTTAGAAGAATAATCTAAGTACTAAAATAATTAAGATACTAGATGAGGTAAGTCAATGATTATTGGTATTTTAGGAATGCCTTTAACCGGCAAGACCACTGTATTTAATCTTATAACAAATCAACGCAAAGAGACAGATGTATTCTCTTCTCGTAAAACTAAAAATATCGGTGTTGCAAAAGTGGCTGATGAGAGAGTTGATGCCTTAAGTTCAATATATCAACCCAAAAAAACGACTTATGCTAGCATAGAAATGATCGATATTCCGGGAATATCTTCTGATATGTCAGGTAAAGCGAAACAGGAGATTTTCACTCAAATACAGAAAGCCGATGCACTGCTTATAATTATTCGTGTTTTCAATGACAGTACGATTCCCGGCACTACTGACCCTCTCTATCAAGCAGAAAGTTTAATTTATGAAATATTACTCCATGATTTGGAAGTAGTAGAAAATAGAATTGCCCGATTAAATGAGTCAAAAAGAAAATTGACTAATCAGGAAGAATTTGAAAAACAGATTCTAGAGGGATGCAGAACACACCTGGAGTCAGAACAGTTGTTGGTAACCCAATCTCTCAGCGAAGAAGCACTAAAAATATTGAGCGGATTTAGTTTTTTTACCTTAAAGCCTGTAATATTTGCATTAAATATTGACGAGAATAATATAAATAGCCAAAAATTTTCTAATTATGAAAAATTTAACCAATTTGTTCAGGACCATCAGATGGCAAGTATTACTATTTGTGGAAAATTAGAAATGGAAATCAATGATCTTTCAGAAGAGGAAAAAAAGATGTTCCTTGAGGAACTGGGCTTTAAAGAAACAGGAATAGAACGGTTATCACAAGCTCTTTACGAACACTTAGGTCTGATATCATTCTTTACTGTAGGTAAAGATGAAGTAAGAGCCTGGACTATTCATAAAAATACTAAAGCAGTAAAGGCTGCCGGTAAAGTACACAGTGATATGGAAAGGGGATTTATAAGGGCAGAAGTAGTACATTTCTCAGATTTTATTCAATATAAATCAACATCAAAAATAAAAGAAAAAGGATTATTAAAGGTTGAGGGGAAAGAGTATCTTGTTGAAGATGGTGATATTATCAATTTTAGATTCAATGTCTAAAAAAATAAATTTATGGAATAATCTAATATAGGACAACATTGTATAAATAGCGGCAAAGGAGGAAATTTGGAACTATTAAACATTTCCAGAGACTAAAATGACAATTAAAAATAAAAAAGAAATAGAAAAATTAGCTGAATTATTGAAACAATCCAAATATACTGTCTGCTTAACAGGTGCTGGAGTGAGCACTGCTTCAGGTATACCGGATTTTCGAACCCCGGGTAAAGGGATCTGGTCAAAGGTTGATCCTATAGAAGTGACCAGTATAAGCGCATTTCGTGAGAACCCATCTAGATTTTATTATTACTACCGTCCCAGAATTGAAGAGATGAGGAGTGTTAAGCCTAATCTGGCTCACTATTCACTTGTTCAACTAGAGAACTCAAACTATTTGAATGTTTTAATAACTCAGAATATTGATAATTTACATCAAAAAGCAGGATCAAAGAATGTCTTAGAGATACATGGTAACTTATCCTTTGCTATCTGTACTAATTGCGGAGAAAGAATATCTTCTCAACAATTAATAGAAAAAATAAAGAATGATGATAAGCAAATACCTTATTGTGATTGCGGTGGAGTCTTTAAACCAGATGTAATTTTGTTTGGAGAAATGTTATCAAATTTAGAAGAGGCTATAGAGGAGGCCAGTAAAGCTGACCTTTTTTTAGCGATTGGTTCTTCATTGCAAGTTTCCCCGGCGAATTTATTGCCTGAATATGGCTTAGCTCAAAAAGGGAATTTAGTTATTATTAATTTTATGGATACTCCTTTGGACCATAAAGCAACTATGGTGATAAAGGAAGATATTGGTGCTTTTCTATCAGAAGTCTGCAAATATCTAGGAATATGATAATTAACAGGTGAGGTAATTTCATGAGTTATTCAGAAATAATAGTAGTTATACTCTCCTTTCTTTCGGTGCTGATCAGTTTATTTGCCATCTGGTTAGCAATAATATTCTATAGGCTTTTTAATCAGTTCTCCTTGATGGTTACGGAGATGTCTAAAGGATTAGATATTAGTACTATACGTTTGGAAAGATTACCAAAAATATTGTATAATGAGGCATTAATTTTTTCCAAAGAATCTACAACTAATAGCAAAAATATTGTGGAAAAAGAAAATGAGAGAAATCCTTCCCGCGCAACCGAGCAGACTGATAAAATGAATAGGCTTGACAATGATCCGCCTGTAAAGGTTTTAGAGAAGGAAGAAGAGATATAGTATATTTTCAGAGGGAGTAAGGAATGGAAAATTTTGTGATGTTTACACAAACCACGCCATTATTATCTATCATTTTGATTATTTTAGCTCTATGTCTGGGTATCGTTTTTTATTTATGGTCTTTACAGGTCTTTAAAAAAATTGAATTACAAATAATCAAAATGAAACAGAATGCTGAAAATTTAGAGTATCTGTCGCAATATATTTATGAAACATCATATTTTATACTGAAAGAGAAAAGGCAAACAGCTAAAAATGACAGGAATGTTGCTGTAGAATTTCTCGATAAACAGGCTGTTTTAGATGAATTAGATGAGATAAAAAAGCAAATCCAAAGTATTAAGAGAGATCATAATTTAACCAATATAGAATCAAGCCAGAAAGTTGTGGATAACGCTGAGAGCCATAAAAAAATATACTCAAACAAGACTGATAATGTGCTCACACAACCATTAACACCAAATGAAGAGGCTAAATTCAACAATATTAGCGGGTTAATCATATCTTATCTAAAAGATCTTACAGAAGAAAAAGAGCATGTTTGTGCTCAGGACCTAGTTTATACAATGCCTAATCAGTATTCCCTGGCAGATATCTACCAAACCTTAGAGATAATGAAAGAAAGAAAACAGGTTGATTGGGAAGATAGAAGTATAAACCCGCAATCTATTTTAAAACTGCTATAATAGCCACACCTGCTACTGTTAAAAATTACAATTTTTTAATTAAAGGAGAACCCGCCTCGGTCTTTTAGAAGACTATATTTAAAACCAAACCATTATTGGAACAAATATTTATTTTTGTTATAAGTTTTGTATTTACAGAGGATATTTTGTTTTAAAAATAATTATAATAGAACATAGAGTACCATTCAAATTAACCATACAACACCATTAAATCCTATTAATTTAAAAACTTAAATTAATTAAAAAGCCATCATTTTAAAACTTATGTACAGGATATAAAAAAACATATTGACAAAAAATCTTTTTAAATGTATAAGTAATTTAAGGATGCAAAGTAGTCTTTTTAACAAACAATATTGTACACCAGAGTAAGTAATAACTAATTATAGATATTGAAAAGAGGTGTAAAAATGGCTAAAGGTTGTGGAAAGAAAACAAAAGAGACTGAAAAAAAGAAAAAATAATACAAAGACTTCTAGCTGATTATTCACATAATCAGTTCAGATAAATCGCAAAATTTAGACGAATTCAAGAACCCTGACCACCCCTCTGGATCAGGGTTCTTGAATTTTTATATGGAGTTGTTTTTAATTGCAAGCCAGATATATTATTTAATCTTTAACAGTTTATGTGATTTTATGTTTTTTAAAAATGTTTTTGCCAGAGTTGGACTGGATAAAACTTTACCTGCAAATAATATTATCTCATTAGCTTTATGTAGTGCATAACATTTTAAAAAGGATTTGCCTCCAACGGTGATAGCCGCTATAAAACTGAGTACAAACAGATCAATTAAGTTTTTAGAAGATTGCCAGTCGATAGCTATTTTTATCGCAATAGTTGTCCCTAAAGATCCGCTCAAGATGCCACAGATGTCTCCAACTACATCACCCATAAAATTGGCAACATGATTCGCATGCTTAACTAAATAAAGCCCCTTTTTGGCTCCAAATACTTTTTTTGCTGCTTTAGCATTGAAAGACTCCTCCTCAGCTGCAGGTGCTGCAAAAGCAATCATATCACTGATAATACCAATAGAGATGATTATTATCAGAATGAGAATAGCAGGGAGAAATGATATTGTTTCCATCAGGGAGTAAGAAATTAATACTACTACAATGGTTATAAAAAAGGTTAAGATTGTGACAAAAAAACTATCCTTAAAGTTCTTAAATATAGCAACCACCTTGATATTATCACTTATGTAATCATCTTTGTAAGTAAAAATAATAAATTCTGTTAAAGATGGTAATATGCCAGGTCAATGTTGCGGCTTAGGTCCAGTAGGTTTTCCCCTG
>CAZLMD010000063.1:0-6064 GCA_964560535.1 uncultured Atribacterota bacterium | reverse complement strand
TATTCTATCCTCATAAACTGAACAGGATGTTCTTTTTCACACAAAGTATCGCCGGTATTAGTCTTTTTTAATTTTGCAATTGCTCCAATTCCACCCACAGTAACTTTAGGTATAGAGCTTTGTTCTTTTCCTTGCATCCTATATATCTTACCAACTTTGTTTTCTATATCTTGAGAAGAATTGTAAACTTGAGAATCAGAATCAAGCTCACCAGAGTAAACTCTGAAATATGTTAAATTACCGACATATGGGTCTGCAATAGTTTTAAATACAAGGGCAGTAAATGGTGCATCTACTTCACGCTTTAATTGAATCTCTTTCTGTTCTTTAATATCTTTTACCACAATTTCAGGCAATTCAAGCGGGTTTGGGAAATAATTTTCTATAAAATCAAGTAATGGCTCAATACCAATATTTTTTGTCGCTGAGCCACACAAGATTGGAAATACCTTTTTTTCAATCATTGCACCCTTTAAACAGGTTAAAACTTCTTCATTGGTCAGATCTTCTCCATCAAGGTATTTCATAAGAACTTCATCATCAAACTCTGCTACAACTTCAACTATTTTTTGACGATATGTGTTAGCTGTTTCCTTTAAATCTTCAGGAATCTCCTTCTCCTCGATTTGACTTTTGCCATCCTTACCGGGTTGGAAATAATATGCCTTCATTTCTAATAAATCAATTACACCTTCAAAGCCTTCTTCTTTCCCTATCGGTAATTGTACTGCTACGGCATTTTGACCAAAACTTTCCCTGATCATTTCACTGGCACTATTAAAATCAGCCCTTTCTCGATCCATCTTATTTACAAAAAATATTCTAGGGAGTTGGAATTCTTCAGCATATTCCCATACTTTTTCTGTCTGAACTTCTACCCCCGATACTCCACAAACCACTATAACGGCACAATCAACCACTCTTAAACTCGATCTTGTATCTATAATGAAATCCAGATAACCAGGTGTATCAATTATATTGTATGTTGAATTATTCCAATTTAAATAAGCCAAAGAAGAATTAATAGTAATACCCCTCTTCGCTTCTTTTGGATCATAATCAGTAACAGTATTACCCTGCTCAGTTCTTCCTAAACGAGTGATCATATTGGAATCAAAAAGCATTGCTTCGGCAAGGGATGTCTTCCCGGCATCACCATGTCCTACAAGAGCAAATATCCTTACTTTTTCTACATTTTTTTTAGTCACCTAAGATTCCTCCTCGAAATTCTAAATATCGTCATTATTTTATCAAATAATATTGTTTATAGCAAAATCTTAAAATTAAACATGCCCCTGCTATTCTATCAAATATTCAAGGGGTTAAGTCAAGTATTTTAAATTGTTCCAGGAAGTATTGACTTTGTGAAGGTAGTTGGGTAAATTATCCTGTTCTTTTACTTCTATAATTAAAGCTTTACTGTAGTTAATTTGTTTTATAAAACGCATAAAAGAATTCCACGGAAATAAGCCTTCTTGTGGAAGTAGATGTAAATCACGTTTTCCATCATTATCATGAATATGAATATGTAACAAATTATCTTGCCAGTTAATCGGCACATTATCCAAATTTAAAAAACCTTGTTTTATCTCCTGGTAATTTAGTAAATAATGTCCTGTATCAAGGCATATCCCTAAATCCTGGGATGAGACTATTTCAATTATTTGTTGAAGATCTTCCCATTTATCCCCAACTCTGCCTGGAAGAGTGTTTTCAAGTGCTATTTTTACCTTCCAATTATTACTAAAATCCATGATTTCTTTCAGGCTCTCTATACTAAGTTTTACTCTATTTTTCTTGTCTTCATAGCTATCAGATTTTCCGCCAGGGTGAACTATAACCAGATTAGCTCCCAAATGGCAAGCCATTAAAATAGTTTTTTCAACTTCCCGCACAGATTTTGTTCTCTCATAGCTTTGTGGGTGTGAAATATCAACTCCATCCATAGGCATATGTATTGCTTTTACCACAATCTTCTTTTTGGCCAACAACCTTTTTAACTTGAAGATCTCATCAATTGTTTGTGGCTGAAAATGATTTTCTTTTGGCCTTATTTCAATATTATTTATTTCACCTTTGACTAAATATGGTAATATCTTTTCAATTGGTTTTTGATAGTAAACCATGGTAGAAATACCAAAATCAAAACACATCTCTTCTCCATCTAACATTCGCAGGAATGTTTTAGTTTGTACTTTTTTTCTAACACAATATCTAATTATCTATTTTAAAAATGCCTCAACAAAAAAGGCAGCGGTAGCGCCTTCACCACAGGCAGTAACAATTTGTCGGAAATCTTTTGCTCTGACATCACCACAGGCAAATATGCCTTCTATCCTGGTTCTCATATTTTCATCTGTAACTATATAGCCGTTTTCATTGATTAACTGTTCACGCATTTCCCCAAAAATAGGGTAGCTAGGTTTGTAGCCGGTAAAGATGAATACACCCTGACAGGGAAAAATATTGAGTTCATCTGTTTTCACATCCTTTAGCTGGACATTCTCAACCTGTGTACTACCGTTAATTGAGACGACAACAGAGCTCCATCGAAATTCTATTTTAGGATCACTAAAAACACGCTCCTGGAGTATCTTGCTTCCTCTCAACTCGTCTCTCCTGTGTACAATAGTAACTTTACTGGCGAATTTAGTTAAGAATAGGGATTCTTCTAAAGCTGTATCTCCTCCCCCAACAACAACGATTTCTTTATCCCGAAAAAAGGCTCCATCACAAGTACCACAATAAGAAACACCCCTACCAGTCAGTTCTTTCTCTCCAGGAACCCCTAATTTATTTGCTTCACCACCAGAAGCTATAACGACAGATTTTGAATAGAAATCACCATTATCTGTCTTAATTAAAAACCCGGTTTTATCACCTGGATTCACTCTGGAAACCTCTAATACTGAACCATTAACAATTTTCAAACCAAATTTAACTGCTTGCTGTTCAAATTTCTGCATTAACTCCGGTCCCATAATGCCTTCTGGAAATCCAGGGTAATTCTCTATAGTTTCTGACAGATTTACCTGTCCTCCACTGAAACCTTTTTCAATCAATACGGTATTTATTCTATAACGGCTTAAATAAAGGCCAGCCGTTAACCCTGCAGGACCACCGCCTATAACGATGCTTTCAAATGAATTGCCTGGAGTGTCTTTTTGTTCATTCACCATACTCTTTACCTCATTAGTTACATAATTATAAAAATTAAAAGCACAACATGCTTACCTTACTCAATATCAATTTTGTTATTTATTTTACCGGAAATATTTGTTTTTATTTCAATTTCTGCTTGTTGTAATGGATCAATATTTTTTAAAGGAGCCAGCATACCATAAATCAAGCTTTGATATAGCTTAACCATAAAATGGTTAAGAAATACTTCTTTTCCATTAATTTTAATGGATAGGAAATCCTGAAGGTGAATACAACTTTCTATTGATTCTTTACCGCTGACAATAGCTTTGGCTAATTCATAACAACTATCGTATCCACATTTACCACAGTTCTCATCCGGCAAATAAAATGCTTTCTTTTCAATCTGGTTTATCATTTCCGGAATATCTTTTTTTTCATTAATTAGAAAATCAACAGTACCACTTTCCTTTAAAGAAACATCAATTCCCGCACTGAAAATTCCTAATCCATCATCAAGTAATGATTTTTCTTCCTCATTATTAAGACATATTATTTTAGGAAAGTATTTCAAGCTTTTAAAGCCTTCAATAACCAAAAAATCTGCTGTAATTAAGGAAATGATTCTTTTCAAATCCCATGGACTGCTCATCATTATATCTGTACTTTCAGGTGTAACAAGTACAACCTGTTCAGTTTCTTTTAAAAACTTATCGGTGTCACTTATTCCCTGGTGTACAGCTGTGCTGGAATGTTTTATTACAGCAACACGATATTTCTTATCAACTAAAGCACGAACAATTTGTAACGCGAGTGTTGTTTTACCACTATTTTTAAACCCAACAATACCAATGGCTTTCATTTTATCCTCCAAAAATATAATCGTTATTACTATATCAAAAGATAAATTAAATAACAAGCAACAAAAAATCTGTAAATAATTTGCTGAACTTTTTGTTATAAGGAAGATTAATGGGTAAAAAAGAAGGTTTATAGAATATACCTAACAGGATAATATTCTTCGTCTAAATCTTCGGCACAGAATCCACCTCATAGCTATATTTCTCTAATCAAGCAATAACATATTTTGAAGTCTCATACAGATAGTAATCAGGTTCAGGATTAATTTTTTTATATTTTTAAATAATTATTTCTTGTTCTTGTTATCTTGTTCTTGTTAAATCTATGAATAATGAGGTTATTTCGCCGGCAAAAACAGTAACATCACCTAACCAGGTATTGTATCCTTCCTTTATTACAGTAATTTCAAAGATACCTTCTTCCAATTCACCAATTACTTCTTCCCTGGCAGCTGAGGTGGATATTCTATATTCACCATTTAAGTATACTCTGCCATCATCTTCATTGCTATAGATTACAATAGAACCTCTCTCTTTTTCCTGGTATTTCTCTTGTAATTGGACATCGAGGTGGGAAGTAAATTCATCATAGACCATAATGTTGGTAGAATAATCATAAAAGCCTTCTTTTGTAATTAGCACATGATAATTACCTTCCAAAAGATTGTCAATAATTGCATTTCCTCTGGCAGAAGTTTTCTCTCTATATTCACCATCTAAATAGATTAAAGCATTTTCCACATTACAGGTAACCTCTAAACTGCCTGCTTGCTTTATTTTGTCAAGTTCAACATCCAAAAATATTCTTTGCAATGGTTTTACTTCTACCCTTTCAAACCAATCATAATATCCGTCCAGAACAATTCTTAGATCATGAAGCCCTGCATTCACTTCTTCTAATACAACATCCCTGTTCGCATGTGTGAGGCGTTTGAATTGATTGTCAAGGTAAATCCTTGCTATACTTTCATTACATCTGATAATAATCGAACCATATTGCTCTATTTGCATTAAATCGGCACTGAGAAATGTGGTTTTATTATTACTAATATCAATATTTCTCATCCATGATTTATAACCACCAAGCTCTATTACAACCGAATATTCTCCACTTGAAAGTTGTTCTAAATTAATCGGAGTCTGACCGCTATAAATACCATTAAGGTAGACATTTGCATTACCTGGTTGTGAAGTGATGTAAAGTTTACCGGTTTCCGATCTTCTGTCCACTATCTGATAATGCAATATTTCACTACTTGCCCAGAACGAAAATGGCAGATTGGATAAGGTATTTTTTATTCTGCTGGAAAATGTATTTACATTTGTATCTATCCTCGGTATAAATACTCTTTCCAAACTTTTTTCCATCTCTTCAGTTATCAGCACGGGTTCTCTGGTTGCAAATCCTTGTATATATTCAATGCCCGTATGTCTTTCCAAATCGACACCATAATCTACGTAATTTTCAATACCAGGCTGTATCCAGGAATTTTTTTGATTTTGATTAGGAAATAATAGTTGAACATTTCCTTGATTATCATACCCAAAAAGGGTGATGTATGACCCTATGTTAACTCTAAACGAAATCCTGATCCTTTCCCCAGGTGAATAGGTTGCTCCGATTCCTTTATCTAAATTAATAGAAAGAAATAGCTCCGGTTTGGGATTAATGATCTGCAAATCTCTTTTTACTTCTTCTAAACCGGCTGACAACACTGTCATTTTTAAGCTTATTATAACCACAATAATCAAGCAAAAAGATATTAAAAAAGAATATTTTCTTTTCAATTCATTGTTCCATATCTTCTTTTCAAAATAATGTTCCATTATTTAACCACCTTTATCAAAATATAGTATTCAATTAGATATGAGATATTGAAAGATTAGCAACTAACTGCAAGTGTACGGATCTTCTACCATTTACCATTTAAGTATATTATAATCTCTTCTTTAGTTTTCTAAAAATCATCTTCAATATAATCTGTCTCTCGTTTTCGAATAAATCTTTTAATAATTATAGCTACTATGAACCAGACCAGGAAGATTACACCCAGTAAAATAAA
>CAZLMD010000062.1:4987-6143 GCA_964560535.1 uncultured Atribacterota bacterium | reverse complement strand
TTATAGCCATAAAAACATTCAATGGCTTCTCACCCAATATTCTGAAAACACCCAGTGAAACCAATACACCTACACCGATTGAAATGATATAAACAATAATAGATGCACTTACGGTTGCCCCGGAAGCTGTCTCAACCTGTGAACCGAGTACAAGCAAATCGGGTTCTGCAATGTTGATTAAAAAACCTAAAAGGAAGCCTAGGAAGGCAATCTTAAATAGCGAATTCGAAGTAGCAATTTCGTTGGACATGTGCCCGCCAATTGGATTCATAGCCAGATCAACACCCCATAGAAAAATTGACAACCCAATCAGGAGGATCACACTACATACGATAAATCGTATAATAACATCTGTTTCTGCATGTACTATCGTAAAACAGAGGACCATCACCAGGAGCACCACCGGTAACAGTGTCCGGGTAACTTCTTTACCTTTTTCAAAGAGTAGGTTCATCACATCACCTTTTATTCTTTTTCGGTGTATTTTCTGATAAGCCGCTTATCCGGCTCACGGGAAGGGTAAAGATGATACCATTTCCTGTTTTTGCAAGCTGTAAATCATAAAATATTTTTGTTTTGATTTGAGTAGCCATATCTTTTGTTGAGATAATCAGCACAATATCTTTTTGAGGTTCAATAACTAAGGGAAAACAAAAATTTGCCGGGACACCTGCTCCGCGACCGTGAATCAATGTTCCATTCCTGGCGCCTGCAGATCTGGCTGCTTTTATACAATCTTTGCCGCGACCCTTGTCTACAATGGTTACAATACAAAAATGTGAAAAACTAACTTCTTTTTTCTTATTTCCTGGTGAGTTATTTAGTTTTTGTTCGGAGGTATGTAGCTGCCAATGTTTGAATGGAATCGAGAAGGCTTCTATTCTGTTTTTCCTGTCAGATACAAATTCCTTGCCCAATGTTTCGTGCAATTGTTCGCAAAGCTCATCAGATGAGGATATTATGAGGATTTCTCTGTGTATCACATTTTGACCAAATATTTCCAGTAACCTGGATGGTACTATCTCTTCTCCTAAAAAGATTGTTCCTCCGGTTGCTCCACATTTTTGGGCTTTTTTTAGTACGGTATTTGCTTCGCCCCGCTTTGTGATTACAAAAAACAACGTATCTATCCCTAACACCCCTTGTCTTTAATTTT
>CAZLMD010000062.1:0-4887 GCA_964560535.1 uncultured Atribacterota bacterium | reverse complement strand
TTTGTGATTACAAAAAACAACGTATCTATCCCTAACACCCCTTGTCTTTAATTTTTTGCTTATATCTTATAAAGATAAGGATTACAACACAATGCCAGTCTACTTGTTGAAATTTAAAAAGGAAAGTACCGCTACAAAGTGGCTTTTATAGTAAATATTTATTGCAACCGATGCAAGCTTTTGACTATGTAATCATACCATAAAATAATCCTCTCCACAATATAATAGATCAATAGGTGTACGGGGGGCAGTCCTTTGACAGGTATTATTTTACATGTTAAAATAGTACCTGTTCACAATATAATATATAAAATATAATTATAAAATAAAAAAACACAACTATATCCGGGCAAAGAAGAGCATATCTATTCAAATAAAGATATCGACGAATTTTTAGGAATAACTCGAGGAATGATTCAAAATGTCAGGACAAAAAAATGATTACTAAGAACCGCCCTCTGTTGTTATTATTAGTATTTTCTCTACTTTTGTTTTCATTTCAAAACAGCTTAAGTAATTCAAAAGATAAATTTACCCCATCTTTTTCCTATAGAATTGTAAATACTTTCTCTCATGATCCAGAGGCTTTTACTCAAGGGCTGGTATGGAAAGATGGTTTTCTTTATGAAAGTACAGGCCTTTATGGATCCTCATCTTTACGCAAAGTAGACCTGGAAACCGGTACGGTGATGCAAAACATCCCTCTTTCTAATGATTATTTCGCAGAGGGGATTACCATTTTTGATGACAAAATATATTTATTAACCTGGAAAGAACAGATTGGATTTGTCTATGATAAAAAGACGCTAAATCTTCTAGATGCATTCTCTTATGCTCATGAGGGATGGGGAATAACCAATAATAATAAGTCTTTAATTTTAAGTGACGGAACATCGACTCTACATTTCCTTGACCCCGAAACCTTTGAGGAGATAAAACAAATTAATGTCCATGATGGAATATATTTGATACACAATATTAATGAATTAGAATATATTGATGGCCATATATATGCTAATATCTGGCAAACAGAAAGAATTGCTGTAATTGAGCCAGACTCCGGCAAGGTAATTTTCTGGCTTGACTTAAGTGGTATATTAAATAATGTCGAGTATAGTAATAAAGTAGATGTTCTTAATGGGATTGCCTATGATGTTGAACAGAATAGACTGTTTGTTACCGGTAAATTATGGCCTGCCTTATTTGAGATTGAAATAAAAAAATAATCGATACAATATCTTATTGTCTGTTATTTGGGTTTTAACCGATTATACGATAGATAAATTAACAAGTGACTCAAATAGTGATTAAAAATACAAAAAGTATTAGTAAATAAATGATATTGGAGGACTGCCCCTTAAAATAATGTTTAAAAAATTTATTCATTACTATAAACCATATAAATGGTTACTATTATTAGATTTGACCTGTGCTACGCTTATTGCTGTTGTAGACCTGGTATTTCCTGCTGTTACCCGATATTTTATAAACTCTGTAATACCGGACAATCAGTTAAGAACATTCTATTATATTATTGGCGGCATGGCAGTGCTGTTTATAATTCATGCTGCCTCTAACTATGTTGTTAATTATTGGGGACATGCAATGGGTACCAGGATGGAGAGAGATATGCGTACAGATCTCTTTAAACACCTGCAGACACTCTCTATTGACTATTTTGATAATATAAAAACAGGGCATATAATGTCACGAGCGGTCAGTGACCTCAGTCATATATCAGAACTTGCTCACCATGGACCTGAAGATCTATTTCTATCATTGATCATGATAATCGGTTCGTTTATTATTCTTTTTAATATTGAATGGCGATTGACTTTGATAATCTACAGCTTCCTGGTTATCTTAATCATCTATGCGGTCATCAAGAGAAGGAGTATGTCTGAAGTATATCGTCAGGTTCGTATTAAAATTGCAGATGTTAATGCACAATTAGAAAACAGTATTTCCGGCATAAGAGTAGCAAAATTATTTACCAATGAAGAATTCGAGATGGAAAAATTTGATGTAGGTAACAGAGAATTCAATAAGTCCAGAGAAATGGCATATAAAGTTATGGCAGAATTTTATTCCACCATAATATTTATGTCCAATTTTTTAAATTTGCTGGCTTTGGGTTTGGGGGGGTATTTTGTATTTCAAAAAATACTTAACATAGGTGATTTAGTAGCATATATCCTATATATAAACTTTTTCTTACAGCCGATTCGGAGGTTAGCCAATTTTACCGAACAACTGCAAGAAGGTATGAGCGGTTTTGAGAGATTTATAGAATTAATGAATATTAAGCCTAGTATAAGAGATAAAGATAATGCGATTGAGTTAAAAAATGTTAAAGGAGAAATTGAATTTCAAAATACCTCTTTCAGCTACAAAAAAGAAGAAGAGAAAGTTCTGTCAGATATCAATTTAGTTATTGAACCTGGGAAAACTTTAGCTTTAGTAGGCCCTTCAGGTGCCGGAAAAACAACTATATGTCATTTAATTTTACGTTTTTACGATGTCAACAACGGGGCAATTTTAATAGATGGAAATAATATTAAAGATATTTCCTTGCATTCATTACGGGAAAATATTGGTATGGTACAACAGGAGGTATTTTTGTTTACCGGAACTGTTGGTGAAAATATACTTTATGGCAAGCCAGATTCCAGCTGGGAAGATGTTATTCAGGCTGCAAAAGATGCCAATATACATGATTTTATAGAAAGTTTACCAGATGGGTACAACACCTATATTGGCGAAAAAGGTCTGCAATTATCGGGTGGCCAGAGGCAAAGAATCTCTTTAGCAAGAGCATTTCTGAAAAACCCACCCATATTGATTTTGGATGAAGCAACATCTGCTTTAGATACTGAATCAGAAACTATTATCCAAAATTCTATAGAAAAACTTACCAAAGGTCGTACGGTATTGGTAATTGCCCATAGACTTTCTACTATTAGAAATGCTGATGAGATTATTGTATTGACCAGTCGTGGAATTGTGGAGCAGGGCACTCATGAAGAATTAATATCAAACAATAAACTGTATACAAAACTCTACAAAGGGCAATTTAGAGGATATTTGCCCGATAAAGTGGAAAAGAAATAGTAAAAGCAGGAAATAAAAAAGCCTACTAATTCTCAAGAAAATTGCTTTGTAAGAAATCTGATTAAATAAAGATACTTTAAAAATGGGCTTGTCTAAGATATTAATTAGACTAAGATATTGAAATTGATACTGAAATTTAAAATCCGAATATGCCGGTTAACTTTACTGCAGTATAGACTAAGAGGAGAGCGAATATTAAGTTTACCACTTTCTTTATTCGTTCCTGTCTCAAAAAACTACTGATAACTGCACCCAAAGAAGCCCACAAAAAATTAGCCCCTATACCAACAATGCCTAAAGCGATTGCAGAAAGGAATACCAGAAGGGGTTTGCCGGTCAATGGATTAAGGAAAGTGGTATACAAAGTTATGATAAAAATAATACTTTTAGCATTTAAAAGCTGGATAACAAATCCATATTTGAAGCCAAACTCTTGTGACCCCGGTGTATTTACCTCACTATCATATGAAAAAGAGTAGTCAACTTTTAACATCTTATATGCTAAATATAAGATGTAAGCACCACCTACCAGCCTCATTACCGATTCCATAGATGGGATAATAGTTAATAAAAGGTTAGAAAACAATCCGCCCAGCAATGAAGTAAATGTAAAACCAATACCACTGCCATACAAAAAATTAGCAGATCCCCTTATACCATACCTAACCCCTAATGAGGTGCTGGTGATATTAGCCGGACCGGGTGTATATATAGCGATTAATGCAAAAGGGATAATAGTAGCAAAATCAATATTTCCCATTTTAATAGCTATATTCCTGATATCATAATCTAAATATTCCTGTTAACTTTATTGCTGTATAGACCAAGAGAAGTGCCAGAATTAAATTGACTCCCCTGGTAAATTTCTCTTGATTTAAAAAATGGCTCAGCCCGGCTCCTAAAAAAGTCCATAAAAAATTAGCGCCAGAGCCAATAAAGCCCAAAATTGTGGTAAAAAAGAGTATCAAAAGAGGTTTGTCAGCAATTGGGTGTAAAAAAGCAGTATAAATAGTAAGTAGAAAAATAATACTTTTGGGATTAATCAGTTGAATAAAAACACCATGTTTGAATCCCAGTGGTTGTATATCTATTTCTTTTTTGTTTTGTGCGAAAGAATAATCTGATCTTAATATGTTATAGGCTAGATATAAAATATAAGCCGCACCACCCCAGCGCATTATTGATTCTATTGATGGCATGATGGTAAATAATAGATTAGAAAAAAGGCCGACCATTAATGCCATGAAGAGAAAACCGAGGGAACTGCCATAAACAAAGCTGGTTGATTTTTTTATACCATATTTAACACCCATAGAGGTACAGGCAATATTAGCGGGACCAGGTGTATATATAGTAATAAATGTGAAAATAAAAAGAGAAGCAAAGTCAATATTTTCCATTTTAATTCCTTTTTAAGAAAAAACCAATATTAGTAGACGTTAATATGCTAATGTATAGCAAATAAAAGAATATGTCAACAGTTTATTTAATTCCCTGTCATGGTTTTTAAAATTAGTGGTAATTGGCAAATCGGAAATACAGATAAGAAATATATTTATTGTACCCAGTATTAAATAATCAATCTTTAAGAATAAAAGAGATTTGGTAACAAATGAACAACACGTTGCTTACCATAACTAATATCAGAATTAAGAACGATAGCACATCTCAATCAGTCTATCATAAGGAATGAAAGTAATTATGAAAATCATGTTATAATTGCGAAAAGGAGTTTAATGTGATGTCAGATAACAAAAAAAAGACTGATTCTACTCA
>CAZLMD010000061.1:1773-6221 GCA_964560535.1 uncultured Atribacterota bacterium | reverse complement strand
ATCCAGGTTATTACGTGATATTCGGAATATCAGATCCAATTTATATAGCATACGGGTGCGCCTGTACTATTGCCGTCAAACGCAAATAATTGATCGGGTAATTCTTATTATAACTTGACACTAAAACGTTTTGGTACCAAAGCGTTTTAGTGTCAAAAATTGCCGTGATTGAATTGCTGATAAATAAAGATTAATTAAGGATACCCTTAATTAATATAATAAAATAAGAAATTAAATTGTGGCTACATACAACTACATAATAACCTGAGGGATAGACAATTCAGGATGTTGGATAATATTAGGTTTGGTATTATACACCTTTTTTAAATAATAATCATTTATTACTTCTTGAGGAGTTCCTACTTTTTCTATTCTGCCTTGATTTAGTAAGACAAGTTGATCTGAACAGTAGCTAGCCAGATTAAGGTCATGGAAGACAGAGATAATACATTCTACTTCTTCGTTTAATGATTCCCGTAGAATCTCAATAATCTCATACTTATATCCAAGATCCAGATGTGAAGAAAATTCATCCAGCATAAGTATCCTGGGAGATTGTGCCAGAGCCCTGGCAATATACACCCTTTGCATCTCACCGCCACTGATCTGATGAATCCTTTTCTCGGCATATTGTAAAGAATCAGTTTTTTTCATGGCTTCCTGGGAGATCTTATAATCAAGGACTGTTTCGCCCTGCCAGTTATTTATAAAAGGCGTTCTACCCATAAAGACCACTTCTTTTACCTTATAATTATAAGAGATATAAGAATCCTGAGGTACAACAGAGATTGTTCTTGCTATTTTTTTTCTGGGAATTGTTTTTACATCCTGATCGAATATTCTAACCATACCCTTTTGGGGTGTAAGAAGGCCGGAGATAAGTTTTAACATGGTAGTCTTGCCAGAGCCGTTTGGACCGATGATTCCTATAAACTGGCCAGAAAATAATGATAAATTAATTTCTTCTACTACAGGGTGCTGGTTATAGGAAAAAGTAACGTCTTCTAAAGAGATAATTGGCTTATTATCAGTATTCATTATTTTCATTCCTCCTTTTAAGGAGATGTATAAAGATTGGTGAACCAATAAGCGCAGTAATAACTCCAATAGGTATCTCTGTTGGAGCGATAATAGTGCGTGCAATAGTGTCACATATAATCAAGAAAATAGAACCGGCCAAAGCTGAAACAGGCAGCATAATACGATGATCAGGGCCTACTAATAAACGGGCAATATGCGGGATTACCAGTCCCACAAAGCCAATTAGCCCTGTAAAAGAGACTACAATGGCAATCATGATTGAGCCGATAAGAAATATTTTTAATCTTAATTTTTCAGTCTGAACTCCGAGGTGTAAAGCCTCTTCTTCTCCCAGCGCCATGGCATTTAATTCTAAAGATGAAGATACCAATAATATAGTACCCAGAAATACGGGTAAAGCAATCATATATATATTATTCCAGCTTGAAGTTGAAAGGTCACCCATTAACCAGAATAACATTGAGCGTATTTCCCGTCTTGATACAGCCAGAAGCAGTGTGATTATGGCTGAAAAAAAGAAATTAACTGCCACCCCGGCTAATAATAAATCTGACATAGGTAAATGAGATTTTTTTCGAGATAATAAATAGACTAAAGAAATAGAGACAAAGGCTCCCAACAAGGCAAAAAGAGGCAAAAAAGGTACAAGATAAATGCCTATAACATATTGTAAAGCCAGGGCAGAACAGGCTCCCAAAGCAGCTCCGGCAGAAACCCCTAAGATATAAGGGTCTGCCAATGGATTCCTTAAAATCCCCTGAAATCCTCCTCCTACACTGGCCAGAGTCATTCCGGTGAGCATAGCCATTATTAGCCTCGGTATTCTTAATTCCCAGATAATCAAACCCAGGCTATCATCTGTTTTATGATGCCATAGAATTGACAGTATCTTTTTGGGCTGAATGGCAATAGCACCAAAATTGAGGGCGATAAATCCTATTATCAATATTGCCAAAAATCCTATGACAATAATGAATATAGCTTTATATCTCCAGTTGGAATACCCATATATGGTATTATTCTCCGGTTTTGTTGAATATTTCATATAATAATTCCAATCCTTCTACCAGACGAGGCCCTTCTCTATACAAAAGGTCTTCGTTTACAGTAAAAATGTGATTATTTTTCACAGCTGGCAATTTATCCCAGCCAGGTCTATTGATAATATCATTCTTCATTTTGGTAATTTCTTCAGAATTCATACTGCCGGTAGGAATAATGATAATATCTGGCTGTGCCTGCACTATCAGTTCAGGACTAATAGGAACCCATCCCTGTTGACCTCCGGTGATGTTTTCTCCACCAGCTAAGGAAATTAATTCATGAAAAATAGTTCCATACCCCGGGCTCCATATAGTTTCAAAACCAGAACCGGTAAAAATTTTCGGGCTTTTTCTCGATTTATCAGCCTGAATTATATCTGTTATGGAATCTATTCGCCCTCTCAGGTCTGAAACTAATTGTCTTCCTTTTTCACTGATACCACAGGCATTTGCAATAAGTTCTATACTGTTAAACATTTCAGCAATAGTTTCTGGTTCAATTACTAATACTTTAATTCCTAATTCTCTTAACCTGGGAATATCTTTAGTTCCAAATCCACCATAGGTGAGGATAAGGTCTGGTTCTAATGAGATGATTTTCTCTAAGTTTAAAGGAGTCATTACCCCGATAGACTCTATCTCTAGAGCAGCAGGAGGGTAATTGCAAAAATCACTTCTTCCAACCAATTTATCTTCTAATCCAAGAGCAAAGATGATTTCAGTATTGCTGGGAGCTGCCGAAATAATCTTTTCTGGTTTCTTTTCCATAGTGACTTCTGAACCAGAACTATCAACAAGAGTGATAGGGAAAAAATCATTTCCCGAACCGAATACTGATATAGTAGTTATCAAAAAAAAGATTGATAATAAAGTTAAATTAAATAATACTTTTTTGTTCATCATTTTTTCCTCTTAATCATTTATAAAAAAGTTTTGTTTCTAAAAAAGAAAGAAGACACCCTTTGCCCACGAAAGAGTGTAACAGACTTCTTACAGGCAGGTCTCCTGGCTTGGGGCTGTCTAATCACTGCGCCTTCCCAGAAAAGTTTCCAGTGGCATAAAGCAGTTTTCGTTACCCCTTACAGTAACGGGCTTGCGGTGGATTTGCACCACACTTCCCTTAACCTGTTAGAATAACTTCGAATAAATAAATAATAATTGTCTTTTTTATTGTAAAATTAAATTATTAAATAGATGTAAAGAACATTTTTTAAAATGGAATTTGTTTAAAAACATAATTCCTATGTTATTATAATTCAAATAGAGTAAAAATTCAATTTTGAAAAAATTTTTCTATTTTCTAAGTATTGTTCAAAAGTATATGAAAAAATACAATCAAACAATTAATATGTGAAATTATACTCATAATTAATAGCCACTATGATACTATGGCTTGCAAAATAATAAATATTGGATTAAGTAGTAGATGCTTGATAATTTTACTAATTTATGAGGATATATTAGTATATTTATTATGTGTTAAGGGTTTAGTGTTTTTATGGGTTTAAATTGACATGTATAACGAAAAAAATAAAGGAGCATTCCAATGAACGGTTTGGTGCAAATATATACCGGTAACGGTAAGGGTAAGACTACTGCAGCCCTGGGGCTTGCATTAAGAGCAGCCGGCAGGGATAAAACAACATTAATTGTACAATTTATGAAAAAATGGGATTATGGTGAACTACATTCCATTAAAAATATTCCGCAGATAACGATTAAGACTTTTGGAACCAAAGATTTTGTTTACAAAGGCAAAGCAAAAGAGATTGATTTCCAGGAAGCAAAGAAAGCCTTTGCTGAAGGAGTAGAGGGAGTTTTTAGCAAACAATATGATCTGGTTATCTTTGATGAACTTAATGTAGCACTCGATTTTGGTCTATTGAAGATAGAAGAGGTGATAGATTTTTTAAAAAATAGGCCAAAAGATGTTGAAATAGTAATTACCGGCAGAAATGCACCTGAAGAATTGATGGAAAGGGCTGACCTGATAACCGAGATGCGGGAAATTAAGCATCCTTTTCAAAAGGGTATTGATGCAAGAATTGGTATAGAATATTAAATAAAGTTGCTCATTAATATAAATATAGTAAAATAGAGAAAAGAATATTTTAATTGAATAATAAAAAACATCTCTATTGTATTAATCAAAGCATATTATTAAAGACTCGTCCTTAAAAGAGAGGTTTAACAATAATGGAAAAAGATGATGCAGAATTACGGGATTCCAAAATTGTTCTTTTATGCTCTGTATCAACAGAAATAGACGCTCTGCCAATTCAGAGTTTGCTAAGAAGTTTTGGAATAAATTGTATATTACAATCAGATGCGACCAGATCTGTCCACCCATTCGTGGTAGATGGA
>CAZLMD010000061.1:0-1673 GCA_964560535.1 uncultured Atribacterota bacterium | reverse complement strand
GAGATGGCCAATGCTGTAAAAAGAGGAATTGAAGAAGATGGTAGTTTTGAGGCAGTGTTCAAAACTGCCGAACAGGCAAACCGGGATGATTTGATGAGCGCCTCTGGTATTGCTATCGGCACCCCTGATTATTTTGATTATATGGCTGGAACTGTCAAGGATTTTTTTGATAGAACATTTTATTCAGTTCAAAGCAAGATTAGAGGCAGCTTGACTGCCAATATGCCATGTGTCTTTTTTGTATCAGGGGGTACAGGGGGAATGCCGGCATTGGAAAGCTTAAAAAAGATTAGTTCATCTTTCAGGTTTAAGGTTGTTGATCACGTTGCCAGCGGACCTCGTCTAACCGAAGATGTTATAGAAAAGTGTGAATTGCTGGGCAAAAAATTGACTGAAGAGATAAAAAAAGAAAAAACATAGATTTATTGAAAAGTAAAGGGAGGAAATTTCTATGTCTATTAAAGAGCAAGTAGAAAAAGCTTTGGAGAAAGTAAGACCATCTCTCCAGGCTGACGGAGGAGATGTGGAATTGGTTGAAGTTACGGAAGATGGTATTGTTAAGGTAAGATTAAAGGGAGCCTGTCGTGGATGCCCTATGAGCCAGATGACTTTAAAGCTGGGGATAGAAAGAACTCTTAAACATGAGATACCAGAAGTTAAGGAAGTACAGTCTGTTTAAGTAAATTTTTATTGAACAAATAGAGATATGTAAACTGAAAAATAAGGTAAAACAAACAATAGGGTAAGGAGAAGCTTTATGGAGAAATTGAAAGGTACAGAAACAGAAAAAAATTTGCTGGCTGCTTTTGCCGGTGAATCACAAGCCAGAAATAGATATACTTATTATGCCAGTGTAGCAAAAAAGGAAGGATATGAGCAGATTGCGGCAATTTTTCAGGAAACAGCCGATAATGAAAAAGAGCATGCCAAGGTTTTCTTTAAATTATTAGAAGGTGGAGATGTGGAGATCAGGGCAAGTTATCCGGCAGGTATAATTGGTGATACAGCACACAATCTGGAAGCAGCTGCAGAAGGAGAACTTTTGGAATGGGGAACTCTGTATAAAGATGCTGCACTTGTTGCCAGACAGGAAGGGTTTGATCATATTGCAATGAAATTTGAGGAAATAGCTAAAGTTGAGATGCACCATGAGGCGAGATATCGTAAGTTATTGGAAAACTTAAAAAATGGCAGTGTCTTTAAAAGGGAGCAAATGGTTTCCTGGCAATGCAGGAATTGTGGCTATATCATTGAAGGAGAAGATGCTCCAAAAAAATGTCCTGCTTGTGATCACCCACAGGCTCATTTTCAGTTAGAAGCAGTGAATATCTAATACATTCTTTAAAAATTTACAGCTAACAATTAACAAGAAGTACTTTGATCAATGAAAAATAACATGAATCGAAGTGCTTCTTTGATATATTAATATTCTATCACACTCTCTATCTTTCCATACCAGAAACAAAATAACAGAATACATTTTTCCACTAAAATCTAAAAGAAAATAAATCTTTGCAGGAGGTATCAGATATGACAGAATACTTTAGTATGTTTTTTTGGTTTTTCTTCATTTTTTCAGTACTTTCACCATGGCTTAAGCAGAAAAGTATAGAATCATCACGAATATCCTTGATAAATCGTCTTGAAAAAAAACGAAACTCACGTGTTATTTC
>CAZLMD010000060.1:0-6255 GCA_964560535.1 uncultured Atribacterota bacterium | reverse complement strand
TTGAGAATAGAAGATATTCTGAAAAAAAAGAAGGGCGAAAAACTATTTTTATTAGGGAACGAAGCAGCAGTAAGAGGAGCATTGGAGGCAGGGATTTCTTTTGCCTCTACTTACCCCGGTACTCCTTCCTCAGAGATTGGGGACATACTGGCTAAAATTGATTCAAAAGCAGAAATCTATTTTGAATTTTCTATAAATGAGAAGGTTGCTATGGAAGCGGCAGCTGCTGCAGCTGCCACCGGATTGAATTCATTTGTTTTTATGAAACATGTTGGTTTTAATGTGGCGGCAGATGCATTTGTGAGCACTGCTTATACCGGAGTCAGGGGCGGCATGATAATGCTTTCTGCTGATGATCCTTCCATGCATTCTTCTCAAAATGAGCAGGACAACCGGATTATGGCACAACTTGCCGGGGTGCCAGTTTTAGAACCTTCCAACCCACAGGAGATGAAGGATTTTATGGTGTATGGTATCGCTATTTCAAAGCAATACGAAACACCTGTGATGATACGTACTACCACCCGAGTTTCCCATATGAGGGGAGTAGTTGAGCTGGGCACTATTAAACCTGGGAAAAAAGAGGGGTTTTTTGATAAAGAAGGGGCAAGATTCAGCATAGTCCCTGCCACAGCCCGTAAACTCAGACAGGAACTGATAGAAAAACTGGAAAAATTAGAAATAGTTGCAGATACCTCTCCTATTAATAGAATAGAGAGGAATAGCAATGAAAATAAGGTAGGGATTATTACTGCAGGTGCTTCATTTAATTATGTAATAGATGCAGTAAACAGATACTCCTTGCCTGTGAATGTTCTTAAATTGGGATTTTGTTATCCCTTCCCCAGGGAGTTAGTTAAAGAATTTATAAAAAATGTAGAAAAGATAATAGTTGTAGAAGAAGTTGAGCCAGTGATGGAAAAAGAGGTTCTATCTTTATTAGGACGGGAGGGATGGAAAAAAGAAGTTTATGGCAAACTGGATAAGACCTTGCCTCATATTTATGAATATAGTCCTGACATAATTAGCAGTGTTCTCACCCAAATAATGCAGGTAGAAATAATGGAGAAAAATCCAAAAATTGATCTTGAAGAGATGGCACCACCCTCCAGGCCACCAGTATTATGTCCAGGGTGTCCCCACCGTTCCACGCTTTATGGTCTTAAAAAAGCGGTTCAAGGTCTAAAAATAAAAAAAGAGAATATAATTTATTCAAATGATATTGGTTGTTATACTCTGGCAATTCAGCCACCATACCATATGGCAGATTATTGTATTTGCATGGGTTCAAGCATCGGGATTGCCAGCGGAATGAGCAAGGCAACAAGGCAAAAGGTAGTTGCTCTCATAGGTGATTCAACCTTCTTTCACGCAGGCATCCCGCCATTGATTAATGCGGTCCATCAAAAAGCCAATATTATGGTATTGATAATGGATAATTCAATTACTGCTATGACCGGCGGGCAGCCAAACCCTGGTATTTTAATAGATAGTAGTGGAAGTAATAACATAGTGGTTTCTATTGAAGAATTGAGCAAAGCAGCTGGTGCTGGATATGTAAAGGTAATAAACCCCGGTAATTTAAATAAGTCTGTAGAGGTATTTAAAGAAGGTTTGCAATATGAGGGAGTTTCGGTAATTATTTCACGTTCTCCCTGTGTAGTGTTTGTCAAAACCGAGACCGAAAAATTAACCTATCAGGTTAATCAGGATAAATGTATTCGTTGTCTGATTTGCCTGAGGCAATTCAATTGCCCCGCCCTTTATCAAAAAGAAGATGGTTCTATAGATATTAATTATCTGTTATGTACAAACTGTGGTTACTGTGTTCAAGTTTGCCCACAGAAAGCGATTGAGGTAAAGAAATGAGTTTAAAGAATAGCTATAGAATTTATATAATTGGTGTTGGCGGGCAGGGTAGCATAAAAACTGCCACCATAATTGGGGAAGCGGCAATGAATCAGGGGTTAAATGCAGTTATGAGTGAAGTACATGGTATGGCACAACGTGGAGGGACAGTGGTAACTGAATTAAAAATAGGTGATGCCCAAAGTCCTCTGGTTGAAAAATATTCCGCTGATCTACTATTGGCTTTTGAGCCTGCAGAATTACTAAGAGCAATCAATGTTATAGGGAAAGAAACAGATATTATAGTAAATTGCTCAAAAATAATTCCTTTTACTGTTTCTTTAGGCATATCTAAATACCCTGATATAAATCAAATTGTTGAAAAATTAGATGGTAAGGTAAAAAGATTACATTTCATAGATGCTGACAAAATAGCAAAAGAAGTTGGACATATTATTGTTGCAAACATAGTAACATTGGGTGCAGCACTGGCAACTTCCCGATTCCCTATTAAAAAAGAATCTATAATCGAATCTCTAAGGCAAAATTTGCCTGCCCATAGTATAAACATGAATATCGAAGCATTGGAAATGGGCTATCAGGAATATGTTTCAAAATTAGGTTAATAAAAAGCAAAATGAAATCGATTGTTCTATTTAATGGTAAAGATGAATGAAAAAAGAAACTGAAAGGAGATAAAATGAAATTAAATCAAAATCTAAATAGAATTAAACCATCCGGAATTCGAAAGCTTTTTGATTTGGCTCAAAGTAGAAAAGATGTTATAAGCTTTGGTATAGGAGAGCCTGATTTTATTACACCTGACCATGTCTGTGAAGCTGCCAAACAAGCGATTGATGAAGGTTATACACATTATACACCAAATGCAGGGTTTTATGATTTAAGAGAAGCCCTGGCAAATAAATTAAGAGAAGAAAATCAAATTCCTGTAAAAACAGAAGAAATAGTGGTGACCGCTGGAGGTTCTCAGGCTTTATTTTCAGCCTTTTATGTATTGCTTAATCCAGGAGAGGAGATAATCATTCCAGACCCTGGCTTCCTTATCTATGATTCACAGGTCACTCTGGTAGGGGGCAATCCCGTACATCTTCCTTTGCATGAGAGTAATGGTTTTCAAATAGATCCTGATGAATTAAAAAGATTGGTTACAGCTAAAACGAAGGCAATTGTCATAAATTCTCCCAGTAATCCTACTGGTATGGTAATCAAAGAAAAAGTGCTTAAAGAGATTGCCAAAATAGCAGTTGAGCATGATTTATGGATAATCAGTGATGAATTGTATGAAGACATACTATTTGATGGTAAAAAAAGTGTAAGTATTGCCTCTTTTCCTGGAATGAAAGAAAGGACAATCTCTATATTCGGTTTTTCTAAAAGTTATGCCATGACCGGTTGGAGATTGGCATACATGGCCTGTCCTGAAGCTTTAATCGACGAGATAATAAAAGTACAGCAAAATACTGCCGTCTGCCCCAATTCCGTTACCCAAAGAGCGGTTTTGTACGGCTTGCAAAATCAGGCAGTGACCGCAATTGAAATAGAGAAGATGCGAAAAGCCTATCAAGAACGCAGGGATATTCTAATTGCCGGATTTAATGAAATAGGTAAGCTTCATTGCTTGAATCCTGAAGGGGCCTTCTATGCTTTCCCCAACATTACTGAAACCGGTATGAGTTCTGAAGAATTATCCATGTATCTAATGGAACAATACGGTGTTGTAGTGGTGCCGGGTACTGCATTTGGCCAATACGGGGAAGGTTATTTGCGCTTTTCTTTTGCTACATCTATTGATATGATTAAGAAAGGTATTGAAAAGATGAAAGAGGGTATAGGAAGACTATAGAATCATAGATAAAAGAATACGCTTTTTATTTTATATACCAAAAGGTCAAAAATAGTATATTATTAATAAAAATAGGTATAAGATATTAAGAATAAAAAGATAAAACATACTATTTCTGTAATCACGGGGAGGAAGATATGATAACTAGTTTCCAGCAGTTATTCCGGGAATTGAGCAGTGATGGCAAGCAACGAATTGTAGTTGCCGGAGGGGAGGATACAGAGGCAATTAAAGCAATCAAAGCAAGTTTTGAAAATGGTTTTGGCAAAGGAGTACTGGTCGGGAATGAGGATAGTATTATGGATTCACTGACAACCTTGGGATATCGGGATCAGTCTTTTATTGAAGAGATAATCGATGTTAAAGAGGAAAAAGATAAAGCATTTTCAGCAGTAGAAGAAGTAAAAAAGGGTGGAATTCTGCTAAAAGGAAAGACCAATACATCTGCTCTTATGAGGGCAGTACTGCATAAAGAGACAGGTTTGAGGACAGATAATTTCGTCAGCAATGTCTTTGTTTTTGAAGATCAAAGGGAAGGACAATCCCGTTTAATACTGTTAAGTGACGGAGGAGTAAACATAAAACCAGATCTTCAAGCCATGGTATCTATTGTTAAGAATGCAGTAGAAGTTGCTCATAAATTAGGAATTGAGAGACCCCGGGTGGCCCTATTGGCAGCAATAGAAACAGTAAACCCCGATATGGAGGAGACTTTGGTGGCGAGTATTATAACTAAAATGAACCAGAGGGGACAGATAACCGGCTGTATTGTTGATGGACCACTAGCATTAGATAATGCAATTTCAGAATTTGCTGCTGAGAAGAAAGGAATTAAATCACAGGTAGCAGGAAATGCTGATATTTTAATAGTACCAAATATTGCCTGTGGAAATATACTTGGTAAAAGTGTCACTTATTATGCCGGTTTTCCTGAAGGTAATGTGGTGGTAGGTGCTAAGGTGCCGATAATGATACCTTCTCGGGCAGACAGAAGTGAAGCTAAGTTAAACTCTATAGCCCTTTCAATCCTGTGTAGTAGGTAGAAAAAGAAATTCTGAAATTAAAAGTTTTTGACTTTAAAACAAATTAAAATAATAATGTATAGTAATCAAACCCATGGTTACCTCAAACTTATCCATTTATAGTAGTGGGGAAATATAATACTTTAAGATATTAAACAAGTGAGAAAATGCATAACCATATTCATCGATCAAATGAAAATGATAAAAGTAATAAAAAGATCATCGCTGCTATTGCTATTAATTTCCTGGTTTGTCTGGTAGAGGCAGTAGGAGGAATATTATCAGGCAGCCTGGTTTTGTTAGCAGATGCATTACATAATTTTAGTGATGGAATGGCTATATTAATCAGTTATTTAGCCCGTTTAATAGGGATGCGTTCTCCCGATTCAAGTATGACTTTTGGCTATAAAAGGGCAGAAATACTAGCGGCATTATTGAATTCTTCAGTGATAATAGTAATATCATTTTCACTATTTAGAGAGGCTTATTATCGTTTCAGGGAACCTCAGGAGATAACCATACCCATAATGCTTTTCATCGGTGTTTTTGGGCTAATTGCTGATTTAGCCTGTGTATTCCTGCTTCATTCGGAAATTCACGACAGTCTGAATATGCGTTCAGCTTATTTACACCTATTAAGTGATACTCTCTCTTCTGTTGCAGTTGTAATTGCCGGTATAATCATCTATTTTTACCCCTTTTATTTTATAGACCCTCTTTTAACAGTCATCATCGCTTTATTTATCCTTATACATGGTTATCAGGTGTTAAAACAGAGTACTTTTATATTAATGGAGAGGGTACCTGTAAATATTGATATTGAGGAAATAAAAAGAAAGATTGAAACAATTTCCGAGATTGAAAGTCTTCATCATATCCATGTCTGGCAGATAGATGAAAAAAAATACTTATTTGAAAGCCATATCACTCTGAATAAAGATATGAAACTAAGTGAGGCTGATGAAATAAGAAGAAAGGTGGAAGAAATACTGGCAAATGATTTCAATATACACCACCCTCATCTACAATTAGAATTTAATTTTTGTAGTAGTCAGGAATGTCAATAATGCATGGAACTTTATAAAAGATATATTATTTAAATAACATCTAAAATTTAAGAATTTTTTTAATAGCTATAAAGAATCGATGTGTAAAGATTAAATAGTTGTGAAATTGAAGCAATAACAATGTGAAAACAGATTATGTACACCTGACCTGAATATAAAAACGATAATTTCAAAGAATAAAAGAATTGAAGAAATAATAAACAACATTAGAGGAATTACTTTATGATGAGGTTTTTCTTCCATGAATTCCGAGAAATAAAAAAGTTTTTAAAAGAAAACTACAAAGTTATTCTTATTTTAAGTGTGGCTACACTTTCACTTATCTTGCAATGGTACAGACCAAAAAGCCCCTCCCCTGCTTTAAACCAGATTATCTATTTTTTTACTCTTACCATTTTTTACAATCTATTTTTTATTAAAAGATAATCCTTCAAATTACGGTTTTGGTTTAGGG
>CAZLMD010000059.1:1920-6395 GCA_964560535.1 uncultured Atribacterota bacterium | reverse complement strand
TTTTAAAGTATTGGCTTTGGCCCCATACCCGATTAGTATTAGTGTAAGATGAATTATTTTTATAATTTTATAATTACAGTTACAATATAGTATGTTAATATAATTACTAAAATGAACGCTTATATAAATTAAAAAATAGACTATAAATAATATAAACATTAAAAAAGATTTTTATCAATGAAACAAATTTTCCAGAAAAAATATGAAGTACACTCATACGAAGTTCTTATCAATCAGAAATTAAATCCGGTCTGCTTAATAGATTATATGAACGATATTGCCGGACACCATTCTGAATCATTGGGATATTCCATGGAAACTTTATTCAAAAAGGAATATTCATGGATAGTTCTCTCCTGGAATATCTGTATTAATAAGTTACCTCGCCTAAGGGATATTGTTCATATAGAAACATGGGTTTCTCAAGTAAAGAGGAGCTTTGCTTACCGTGAGTTTTTGATAAAAGATGATTGTGATGAGGTGTTGGGCAAATCCTCTTCTCTCTGGCTCTTTTACCATATCACAAAGCAAAGGCCTGCCAAAATTCCTTCAGAATTAGTAGATCTATGGTTAATTAATCCAGAGATTTCATGTCCTGAATCTCTTATAGAATCAGATATTTTCAAAGAGAAAGATTATCAATATAAAGAAATAAGATATAAGGTTCAAAAACAGGATATTGATATATTAGACCATGTACATAATTCCAGATATATCGATTGGGTTATAGATAGTAAGCCTGATGTGGTAAAAAAAGAATATTCTCTGAAACATTTACAGATATCTTATAATAATGAAATAAAATATCCTGCCGATATCACTGTCAAACAAAAAATATTTTCTCAAAAAGATAAAACAGATTTGTTGATATATGATCAAATCTGGAATGACAGCAAACAGAATATTTCTTCAGAAATTGCAACACATTGGAGGCTTTCTACCTGAATCTGTTTATAATAATCACTATGATTTAGAATGTAAAAGATTATTTACTTATTAATCACGGTTATCTCTTTAGAGAACCTGTTTAATATATCAGCTCCTTCATCTCCGACTACCACTATATCTTCAATACGAATTCCAAATTTACCGGGTAAGTAGATACCGGGTTCTACACTGAAGGACATACCTTTTTCCAGTATCTGTTTATTACCAGTCCTTATATATGGTGCCTCATGTACGCTGATCCCTATTCCATGTCCTGTCCTGTTCAGAAAGTTTTCACCATATCCTTCTCTGGTGATAATTTCCCTGGCTGCTTTATCTATTTCCTCTGCACTTACTCCAATTCTGACCCTTTCCTCTGCTGCCTTATTCGCTTCCAGAACAATATTATATATTTTTTCTTCCTCTTCTGTTACTCCACCTACAAAAACAGTTCTACTTATGTCAGAACAATAATCTTCATAACGGCAGCCAAAATCCAGAATTATAATATCTTTCTCCTGAATTATCCGGGAATCCTCACAATAGTGTGGCATTGAACTGTTAGGTCCGGAGGCAACAATGGGATTAAAAGCTATAGGAACACCTTTTTGGGTAAATAACTCTTCTATCTTTTCTTTAATATCTTTTTCAGTTATACCAGGCTTGATATAATTTATTATCTCTCCTGCTACCTCATCGGCTATATGGGCAGCTTTCCTCAATTTTTCTACTTCACTCTCATCTTTCTTTGCCCTGAGTGATTCCAGCATATCATGCCCGTTAACAAACTTTGCCGATATCTGGCTTTCAATATCTATCAGGTCTATCCCTCTTATAGCACTGTTAATGGCAATTGTTTTTCCTCTGAGATTATATTTCTGGTCGACTGCCTTTATTGCATCTAAGAAATTTTCACTATCTCTCCACATAAAAATATCAGTATCCTGCCCTAGATTGGTTTGTGCTTCTTCAAAATACATTTGTGGAGAAATGTGGAAATATTTACCATCTGCCTGGTAAAAGAAAGCCTGAAATCTTTCACAAACATGGACATTGAATCCTGTCAAAAAATACAAATCAACAGAAGGACCGATAATAGCAACATCTATCTTTTCTTTTAACATTAGCTCACTAAGTTTTTCTGCATATTTTTTATTAAGCATTTTTCCTTCCCTTCAATAATTATTTTTCTTTCTTTATAAAAATATATTAAACAATATCTTCTATATCTAATTGTTTTCTCATTGCCTGTACTCTCTTATTCCAGGCATGCAGCCCAAGTGCTACCCCTATTACACCATAAGAGATAAAGGCTCTAAAAAATTCTCCTATCTGGGCATCTCCAAATAGGTTATTTCCTGCCTTAGGTGACACAATGAATAAGGTGTGGAATAAAATAATACCCAGTATAGCTTGCCCGCTGGTAGCTTTAGTAACAGATGCTCCCCCTAAGAGTATGGCAGCAATAGAAAAAGTGGCTATCTGTACATGACTTCCATAGGTAGAGAGTGTTCCAATATTTTGAAGAAAAATAATCTGACCCCATGCTGCCAGGACAGTTGAAATTACCATTGCAATTATTCTAGTTCTATCAACATCAATTCCTGATATCCGGGCAATCTCCATATCATGACCAATAGTCTTAAAATCCTGTCCCAATTTGGTCTTTACTATCAATTCATTAAATCCCCATAATGCCGCGATAAATATAGTTGTTAAAACTGGAAGCTTGACTGATTTTAACATTGAACCGGTCATAAGTATATAAACACTTGTTCCCAGAATTAGAACCATGGTAATCAGACGGGTGACAAATTTGAAATTATCTATACTTTCATATTCTCTTTTTCTTTCCATAAAATAGTTGATTATTAAAACTATTATTCCTGCCAGAGCTACTATAGCCAGTACATTAAAGAGAGGATATTTAAATACATCATCGAGGGAATATTTCAGTCCTGTCTTAGTCGCCAGATCGATAGTATTTCTGATACCTATGCCCCTACTCAGCACCAGATCCGGATTTTTTATTGGAATTAATGTACCAACCAGGAAAAGAAGAATAAATTGATAGACTCCATTGGCAAAAAACCCGGCAATCATACTGGTAATCATTTCTTGACCCTTTGTTCTATTCAAAAGCATTGCGGTTACTATGCCAAAGAGTATGGCAAAGGGAGTAGACAATAATAGACTCCATAAAAATCCAGCAAAGCCGGCTATTTTAAAATGAGTGACAATGATTATTCCAAATTGTCCTGCCATTGCTCCAATTACTATACCAAAATTAAGTCCTAAACCGGCTATTACCGGGATAACCAGAGCAAGTACTAAAAAAGAGTTTCTGGTAATCCTTGATAATAGGGTATTGACAATAAACACCAGGGGTAATTCTGAAAAATAGACTCCTGCTAAACAGATAATAATAAACAATATAGGGACACTATTATCAAATAATAATCTTTTGATTTTTGTTGTCATTTTTGTTTGGGTTTTTTTTATTTGATTAACTTGATTTATATCGGCCATTTTATGATTCACCCCCCATTTTGGTAAGCGCATAAAGAATTATGCCATTTTGAACTATCATCCTTAGAACTTCTGAAAGATTACCTTCGGGAAACATCTGATTTGCCACCGGCAAGGCAACAGTTAGTAAGCCCTGGAACAAAAAAGTTCCTATTATAACATGAGAAATACTTATTTTTGAAGTAGAAGCTCCTCCTATCAATACTGCGGCAACAGCCGGAAATGCCATATAAAGGGGGGCTAAATATAATTGCAAAAAACCAAAACTGAGAGAATAGACAATAACACCAATGGCTCCAAGTATTGTTGATAGTATTGTTCCAATAACCCTATTTTTATCTACATTAATACCGGAGGCAGCAGCAAATTTTGGGTTTGCTCCAGCTGTAATCATCTCAACACCGGCTTTGCTTCTGGAAAAAAGCAATACAAGTCCACAGCATCCCAAAAAGAATAATAATAATCCTGTTGGGATATATACTCCTCCGATAGTAAATCCCCATAGTCTGTTTAAGACCTCTCCAAAGGTAGAAGCTAAAGATACTGTAACTCTTAAGCCTTTTCCTATTGGCCACCTCATTTCCGGATGAGTGAATGGTAAGGTAACCCAGCCTATCTGTAAAAAAGAGACGATGGAAAAACCTGTATATGTGGCAACTAACATTTCAGAACCCTTTATCTTGTTGAGAAGAATCCCATATAGCCAGCCGGATATTACCGCAAAGGGTATAGAAATAATTATGGCTGAAACAAAACCATAGCCCAAAACAGGTGAAGTTAAGCCAAATTCTATAGCAATAAGACTTCCTAATAAACCGCAAATAATTCCAATAGGCAGAGCAAAATTAGGACCTGTTCCACATTGTATTGCAGGTACCATAGCCAGTGATAACACTCCAAACATACCAAATCTTCTTATAATGTCTGAAACTATTAAACCAAAAGGAAGGTCTATAATAACCGCTGTTATACAAATAAACAGAAAGAGAAGGCTGATAATAAGTCTGGGAAGTCCTATT
>CAZLMD010000059.1:0-1820 GCA_964560535.1 uncultured Atribacterota bacterium | reverse complement strand
CATCTTATATCTAATTCTTTGATAGTTTTATTGGCATACTCCCGGATTCCTTTGCTATCCAACTGATTAAAAATTCCGAACTTCTTTAAAAATTTTCCTTTGGTATACATGGTTGTGATAATAATATTTAACTCTATTGAAGAATCTAGTAATAGGCCAACACCCCTTCTGTCTTCAGAGACAAAGGCAAGTCCTTTATTCAAAGAATTTTTGGTATTATTAAGCTCGAGTTTTTCTCCTTTGAAAAAAACCTCTCCCTTACTTGGATAAAGACCCATAATTCCATTTGCTATCCCAACTTTTCCCTGGCCAGCAAGACCACCAATACCAAATATTTCGCCTTTGCAAATCTCTAAATTTACTCCATCAACTTTTTCCCCGGGCATCTCAACCTGTAGATTGCGGGCTTTCAGAATTATTTCTTTTTCTAAGCATTCTTTTTCCTGTTCGGATTTCTCCTTCAGGTCAATTTTCCTTCCTACCATAATCTCAGCTAATTCATCGATACTGGTGTCCTGACTTCTTTTTGTAGCTGCTAACTCACCGTCTCTGAGTACGGTGATATTATCTGCCACCTGCATCACTTCACTCAATCTATGTGTTATAAAAAGAATGGCTATCCCCGATTCCGCAAGTTTTTTCATGGTAGAAAGAAGATTGTCTGCTTCACTTTCGGTTAATACAGCGGTGGGTTCATCAAAAACCAGGAGTTTAAGGCCTGTCTTATCAATTTCTCGTGCAATTTCAATAAACTGCATATGTCCTACCGGCAATCCTGCAATAGTCACCCATTCATCAACATTAAGACCCACCCTGTTAAGAGCCTGCCTGGCATCTTCAACCATGGCATTCTTATCAAGCATTTTTAACCTATCACTTTTGAGTATTTTACTTATACAGTTATCCTGTGTAATTTCTCTGTTAATCTTTATATTTTCTGTGATAGTAAAATCTGGTATAAGCATAAATTCCTGGTGAACCATGCCTATTCCCATATTCATGGCTTCAAAGGGTGATTTGATATCCACCTGTTTACTATTGAGATAGATTTCACCGGAAAATCCACCTGTTGAATGAATTACCGGCATTCCAAAAAGTATATTCATAAGGGTCGATTTTCCAGCACCATTCTCCCCGATCAGTCCGTGTATCTCCCCTTTTTTAACTGATATATTGACTTCTTTCAGTACTTTGTTTCCATAATACTCCTTCTCGATATTCTTCATTCTCAATACATATTCTTCAGTCATGCAGTTACCACCTTCTTATTCAATCAAAAGGTAAGATTACCAACCAGTAACCTTACCTTTTTCTTAAACTATCATTTTTTAGTATCTGGGTACAGTGATTTAAAAAGTAATATAGTCAAGTAATACTACCAGGAAGTTGTCATAAGTGACCCCACCTTCTTCCAAAGGATTCAGGGTAATATCAACACCAGCATAATCCGCAAGTTTCTGTGAGAGTATGGGGATATTCATTTTTTCTGTAAATTCCCCTAAAATCCAGGATCTGGCATACTCGGATAACCCATTAATAAACATCATAGCAACAGGGACCGGCCAGGTAGAAGTTCTTCCTGACATTCCCTTTTCTGCCATAATTCTTGTAATCTCATCTACCACATAATCGATATCTCCCTGTTTATCTTCTGGTATTTCAATACCTAATGCAGATGGGAATCCATGTAATGGTGATGGGCAGCAGGGCTGTGCATAAATAGCTCCGGCAGAGACAATGGCAGTGATTAGAGGTATTTGTTGTGAGCAGTTTGTGCTGAAAAAACAGGTATCTTTACCATATTTTTCTACCATTCTGGG
>CAZLMD010000058.1:0-6714 GCA_964560535.1 uncultured Atribacterota bacterium | reverse complement strand
TAAAAATGAAAAAGTTATTTGTTGGTTGGTTGGTTCGCTTTTTCAATTTTCAAACATCTATAAGTTTAGCATGAAAAAAGATATTGTCAAGAGTAATACAAAAAATATTTTGATTTTTTTACCTTGATATTCTATAATAAGCAAACATATGTTTACCTATTAAATTGACAGTATCTGCCAGTGGCTAAAAGAGAATAAAAAGATTTTTTATTTAAATATTTACCCATTAAAACGGAGATTACAGGAGTTATGTTATGCAAGGGAATATGAAGATGGAGCAGTTAGAATATTTTGGTATTCCAGAATATATTATTAAAATATGGAAGAAGCATTACTCAGATTTTTTGCTACCGGTTCAGGAAAAAGCTGTGCGTGAATTTAATCTTCTTTATTCAGACAATCAATCTCCATACCATTCTTCCGAATGGCATTCAAAAAAATCTGAAAATTTGTTAGTTGTCTCTCCCAGCTCTTCGGGTAAAACACTGGTCGGTGAGATGGCAGTTTTACAGGAAATATATTTACAAAAAAAGGCTATTTATTTAGTGCCTCTGCGTGTTTTAGCTGAGGAAAAATATCTGCATTTTGTTAATCTTTACCATTCAATAGGACTTGATATTAAATTTTCCTCACGTGATCACCGCAATCACGACCAGGATATTATTAAAGGTAATTACAATATTGCTATAATCGTCTATGAAAAATTTTATTATCTCTTACAACAATATCCACACTCTATTTGCGATGTATCTATTATTATAGCAGATGAAATTCAACTGATTTGCGATCCACAACGCGGCCCAAGGTTAGAAGATAATTTTAATTATCTTAAAAATAATTATCCAGCCATCAGAGTTATTGCACTTTCTGTTTTTACTGAATATTTGCTGCCAATAGCTGCCTGGCTTGGGGCACCATTGCTTTTTTCTTCTTATCGACCCATAGAGCTGCGTAAAGGCATTGTCAGAAAAGGAATTTATAGATATATTGAACATAATAGCAAAACAAAAGGAGAAGAAATTTTCTTTCCAGAAGAAGAGGCACAGGAATGTAATTTAGCCAGCTATCTCAAGGCTACGCTCCAATTTCTAATTGAGCAGAATGAATCTAGTTTAATATTTTTCCCCACAAAAAATGAGGTTCGTTTGTGGAGCAAGTGGCTGGCAACCCAGCTTCACCTCACCCCTTCTCATAAAGCTATCGATCAACTAAATTGCTCGGAAGATTCGACTTCCAGGGAGGAATTAATAAGTATCTTACAAAATGGAGTAGGCTATCACTGTGCCGATCTCTCCCAACAAGAACGATATGCCATTGAAGAGGCAGTACGTATTGGTGAACTAAAAATTATTTTTGCTACAGGCACTCTGGCTATGGGGGTAAACCTCCCGGTAAACAATGTCATCTTGACAGGGCAAAAAGTTGTTTTTCAAAATAATGGAAATCTTTATCACAATTTTTGCAAGAGAAATTTGACTATTTCTGAAGTAGAGAATATGGGCGGCAGAGCAGGCAGACTGAAAATGAGCAATTTATTTGGGCGTATTATTTTTCTCGCCCCTTCCCCTATTGAATTTACTACCTATCAAAAACTTTATTTTATGAAGAATAGAGAAGGATTCCCTGCCTCACCATTATACTATCATCCTATTACTACTGCTACAAGAATGAATAAAGATGTGGAATACAAAGGGAATGGTAAGATTCAAGAAGACTCTATCAATGATAGTAATCAATATCAGTATCATCATATAAAGACAGGTGTATTTGCTCCCGATCTATCTACAGTTGATTCTGCTCCTGCTGAAATGATTGGTGGTAATCACACCATAACTAAGAAAGATATATTAACTTTTCTATTGTATAAAGTTGCCTTAGATGGTTGTTCTTTTAAAGATATATCGCAATTATTCAGTATGGGTAGATATTGTAAGAGTCTGTCTTTTTGGTCTTATCAATTTTCTCAAAAATATAGTGAAGCAGACTTGATATCCTGTCTAAAGCAACTTGAGAAATTCGGACTCATAAGTTTATCTTCAAGTTATGAATGTCAGATCAGCGAATCAGGTCAATTAATAACTTCCAAGGGTATTACTTTTCATACTTATACTCATTTTTCTAAATGGATCAAGGAGAGTGAAAAGGACAATATCAGTGAATTAGAGATACTTTTCCTGATTGCTAATTGTGATGATGGTGCTATATATTTTGCTGACTCATTTAGCAAAAAAAGTAAGGTGATAAAAAATGGAAAATTTAAAATGCATAAATGGAAAAAATACTTACATCTTCGTATATTAAATATAATCTTTGAAGAGCAAGAAGAGAGAAAATCAATCTTTCAGGACAATTTGAATATAGATCTGCTTCAATCAGATCAGAAAACACTTAAAATTGAAACAAACAATTATCTTGCTATAAAAAATACACTTGTAATGTATGACTGGATCAGAGGAAAAGAGTTGAGGGAAATGGAAGAAGATTATGGTATTTTAGGGGGAAATCTACAGAAGATGGGAGAAGGTTTTTCCTGGCTGGCAGACACCTTGTCCGCCATTGCTGAACAAAAAGGATGGAAAGATGAGAGGGCTGATGATCTGGCTAAAATCAAGGAGCTTTCACGCCGTTTAGCAGAGGGTATTGAGCCAGAAGGTCTTACTCTGGCAAGGCTGCAAATACCGGGTTTAACTAGAGGTTATATTCAGAGATTAGTGAAAGAGGGGTATGATAATGAACAGTGTCTTAGAGAATTATCTGCAAACCAATTAGAACAGCTCCTGCCTGACTTATTAATTAAAAAAATTAAGAAACATTTAAATGTCAGACCTTCCCACACAGACTCAGCTGTAGACCTAAACTCAAAACTTTATAACAAATCGGGAAAGGAAGTTCTCCCCTCAAATCATATATGCGAGCTTAACAGAAAACAGGAATCCGTGCAAATGGATAAGGACCGAAAAGCTGTAATCTGTATAGATATAAACCGCCCTGACCTCATTATATTTTTAGGGGAGGAGATTATAGTTAATAAGATTGGTTTTCAGCTTATCTTTTTATTGGCAAAGAATAAAGGGAAAGTACTGTCTTATGATCAGATTATTGATACGCTGTGGCCATCAGATGAAGATGCCACATACCATCGCCTCTGGTATCATCTGGCAAAATTGAGAAAAGAGATGCAGAATATTCTGCTTTGTAAAAGAGATAGTAACCCGGATATTTCCATTAATACCCTGAAAGAGAAGTTGTTAAGGGTAGTTCCAGGCAGAGGCTTGATACTTGATTCTGAAATAGTTATAGAGTGGATAGAGTAATTTCTTAAAATACTTTTAAAAACTATACTTTTTACGGGAATATATAAAGTTTTTCATGTTTTTTTTCATGTTTTTTGGAATTATTTGCTTTTTTATGATTATTATTGTATAAATTATGAGTCTTCGGGGCTGTTAGAATGGTAATAATACAATAACACAGGACTTGATGCCTTAGATATATCAGCAAAAAACTTAGTAAAAGAATGATTGGGACAGATTTGTCCTGAGTTGTTTTTATTAAACAGATAAGAGGTCGATAATATAATTTTAAAGAAATGAAAACATTAAAACAAGCTATTAAAAACATATCAGGTGTAACAGGAGAATTTAAGGACCGGGCATTAGAACGTAATTTTCAAACTTATATATTACAGGAGAGCATACGCTATTCCCGCCAATCTGTCCTTGCTTTCGGAATTGCATTCTTACTTTTTATACTGCCTGATTATTTCTTTGTTAAGAATACGGATAAATTACCTGCTATCCTGGTAACAAGGACCTTCTTTCTCTTAATTTCAGTTTACTACAATCTACGTGTAACAAATGTAAAAAATTCTCTTTACTCCTTCTCTACTGTCTACGAATTAATAAGCATTATTGTTTTCTGGCTTGTTTTTTCTTTTTATACACAACCTAATATGCTAATTCATTATCAGATGCTTATTATCTTTATTCTGGCTATCTTTTTTACTATTCCCAACAGCTTTTTAAATAAATTAATTCTAACATTTTTATTGGTTTCCGGTTTCTTTTATATTGCTGAAAAAAGAGATGCTTTTCTCCTGTCTAGTTGTAACTGGGATATATGTTCTTTAACAATAATAGTTTTGATATTTTGTAGCACAATTGTTAGAAATATCAATAAACTGCAGAGAATCCAATTCATAGATAATCAAGCATTGGAAAGATTATCATCTACCGATGCCCTGACCGGGGTCTTTAACAGAAGAAAATATGACCAGGATTTAGGAAAAGAAATATCCCGTGCCCAAAGATATAAACTTCCCTTATCTGGTATTATGCTGGATCTGGATAATTTTAAAAGAATCAATGATGATTATGGACATCTTGCAGGAGATAGTGTGCTGGTACGGTTATGCTCTTATGTAAGAACCCTGATAAGAAGAAATGATCAGATTTACCGTTGGGGTGGGGAAGAATTCATAATTATTCTCCCTAATACCCGTCTAATAGCAGCAACACAGCTGGCAAATCGTATTCAAAGTTTTCTAAAAAAAGCTGATTTCTCACCGGCAAATAAAGTAGCCTGCAGCTTTGGGGTTGCCTCCTGGAATGAGTATGAAATTGCAGACAGTTTTACCAGCCGGCTGGATCAGTTGTTATATCAGGCAAAAAAGAAGGGCAAGGGCTGTATTGTTTCTGATAAATAAACAATGTTTTAAACACTTTTAGAATTAAATGGCTTATATCAGGAAAGATGGAGGATTATGGTCAAATTTGCTTTTATTAATTTAAAATTGAATCAAGCAATCTTTGTTGAAACCAAAATAGACTTGCTGGCCTTTTTTTATTTTGAGCTTGAAGAAATAGTTTACGGTAAGATAGGCACTGTATTCTCTCTTTGAATTACAGCATTTGACTTCCATAAAAATTTGATTATTCTGTATATCCCCTATTGTCCCCTGGAAATGGTAATCGGTCGATATGGGATCCTGTGAGACATAGATATTTTCAGGGCGTATTCCAATATAGGCAGGTTTTTCTAAAGCAAAGTAGGATAATTCCTCTGAATCTTCGATCCAGAAAATATTTTTTATGCCTACAAAGCGGGCAGCAAAGATTGAGCCAGGCTTTTGGAATACATCTTCTAAGAAGCCCTGTTCTATAATTTCCCCTTCATTTATAATAGCAACTCGTTCTGCCAGATAATTTGCTTCAATAAAGTCATGTGTCACCATTATTATGGTTGTATGAAGAATCTGATGAATATTTTTTAGCTCCTCCTGTATAGTAGTCTTAATATTGGGGTCCAGCGCTGATAATGGTTCATCCAGCAATAATACATCCGGATTACCAATTAACCCTCTCGCTAGAGAGACTCTCTGCTGTTCTCCCCCGCTTAAGTTGAGTGGAAGCCTATCCAGTATATTTTCTATTTTTAATAATTTTACCAGTTCCTTAAAATTTTTTTGATATTCAGGGTTATTCCTATCTTTTTTAAATCGCAATCCATAGCAGATATTGTTTCTTACATTCATATGCGGAAATAGATTATAATCCTGATAACAGATAGAAATGTTTCTCTGTTCCGGTTTTAGTCTGGTAATATCGCGATTATTGACTATTATTTTACCACTTTGAATGGGTACCAATCCTGCTATTGCTTCTAGAACCACACTCTTTCCGGCAGCAGTAGGTCCTAATAGAACAAGAAATTCCCCTTTTTTTACTCTTAATTGTACATTTTTTATTTCAAATGCTCCCAGCTTTATATTAAGATCTTTAACGAGTATCATGTTTTTCCTTCCCTCCCAGTGATACCAGACGCAAGATCACAAATATAATTATGCTTATAACAATAAGGATGATATTAGCAGGAACGGCATATTTCATTCCATATGTGGTAAATCTCTCATAAATCATAGTAGGTGCTATCATGGGATGGTATGCCAGGATAATAACAGCCCCAAACTCGCTGATTGCCCTTGCCCATGTTACAATCATTCCGCTTAAAATACCTCTCCAGGAGAGAATAAAAGTAACTCTGGTAAAGGTCTGCATCTGGGTTGCCCCCAGGCTGCGGGAAACATTCTCCATTCGTGTAGGGACCCATTTAAAGGCATCTCTCGCTGAATCAACCAAAAGAGGCATACTGACAAAGAGCATAGCAATAATGACCCCGATCTCCGTCCCCAGAGTTTCAATATGATGTTCTTCTAAAAAACGGCCAACCGGGCTGCGAGGACTTAATACGGTTAACAGGCAGATCCCTGCAACGGTATGTGGGATTACCATTGGTATATCGACTAGACTCTCAACTAGATTTTTAAATTTAAATTCATGACGGGCTAAATAATAAGCCAGAGGAATGCCAAGAAAAAAAGCGATGATAGTAGTGATAGAGGCACATTTAACACTTAACCAGATGCTTGTAAAAACCTCTTTATCAGCCAGTGTTTTTTTAATGGTTTCAAAGTCAGTCCAATAAAAGGTATTAAGGATAGGAAAAATATTGAATAATAGGATAATAAAACCGGTAATAGCAGCAATGATATAAATCGGTTCAAAGCGTTTTTGCAAAGGTACCCTCTTCTGATTCTCTCATTAATAGACAACTATCTTTCTATAGTATCAGGAGAGTCCGAAATAAATATGATTATAGGAGTAGGAATTGAATAATAATCTTTTACTTCGGACTCTGTCCTTACTCTATTATTAA